>CAZGRT010000034.1:0-8191 GCA_964528225.1 uncultured Thermodesulfobacteriota bacterium
CGGAACCGGATGCCGGCCCGGCGCGCCTGGAAGTCCTCGAAGTTGGAGCACGACGAGATCTCGCGGTACGTCCCCTGACTCGGGAGCCAGACCTCGATGTCGTAGGTCTTGGCCGAGGAGAAACCCAGGTCCCCGGTGCACAGCGTGACGACCCGGTAGGGCAGGCCCAACCGCCGCAGGACTTCTTCCGCGTTGCGGGTCAGGGCCTCGAGTTCGTCGTAGGACGTGTCGGGGTGGGCGAACTTGACCAGTTCCACCTTGTCGAACTGGTGCTGCCGGATCATCCCCCGGGTGTCCTTGCCGTAGGCACCGGCCTCGGCCCGGAAGCACGGGGTGTAGGACACGTACTTGACCGGCAGCGCCTCCTCCGCGAGCACCTCGTCCATGTGGAGGTTGGTGACCGGAACCTCCGCCGTCGGGATGAGGTAGTAGTCCGTTCCCGCGAGGCGGAAGAGGTCCTCTTCGAACTTCGGCAACTGCCCCGTCCCGGTCATCGCCTTGGCGTTGACCATGAAGGGCGGCAGGACCTCCAGGTAGCCGTGCTCCCGGGTGTGGAGGTCGAGCATGAACTGGATGAGCGCCCGCTCCAGCCGGGAACCGAGCCCCTTGAGCACCACGAAGCGCGCGCCGGCGATCTTCGCGGCCCGCTCGAAGTCCAGGATCCCCAGGCGTTCTCCCACCTCCCAGTGGGGCAGCGGTTCGAAGTCGAAGCGGGCCGGCTCGCCCCAGGTGCGCACCACCGGGTTGTCCTCCGAACTGCGGCCTGCAGGGACGCTTGTGTGGGGCGCGTTCGGCATCCGCAGGAGCAGGTCGTCCAGGGCCGGCTCGATCTCCCGCAGGGAAGCCTCCAGATCCTTGATTCGCTGCCCCACCCCTCCCATCTCCCGGACGAGGTGCTCGGCGTCCTCGCCGGTCCTCTTGAGCTTGCCGACTTCCTTGGAGATCTCGTTGCGGCGGTTCCGCAGCGACTCCACCTCCTGCAGGGCCGCGCGGCGCCGGTCGTCCAACTCGACGATTCGGTCGAGGTCCACCTCCGCTCCGCGGTCGGAGAGGTAGGTCCGAACCGCGTCGGCGTTGTCCCGAATCCACTTGATGGCCAGCATTCGCGTTCTCCTAGGCAAGGTCCCGACGGCCGCAGGGGGCGGATTATAGGGGCCGGTTCTCGGAACCGTCAACGATCCGGGGGCTTCAACCACCGTCGGTTGACAGTGGGCGCGCGACGCAAAACACTGCGGGAGGCTCTTCTACGACCGAAGGGAGATGTGCCTCCATGGCCAGGTTGAGTTCGGACAGTCGCAGGGAACTTCTGCGCGTGGCCCGGGAAGCGGTGCTGTGCGCGGCCGAGCGCCGCGGATTTCGCGTTTCTCCACCCCGCGATCCCGCCCTCTTGCGCCCCGGCGGGGCCTTCGTGACCCTCAAGCGCGGCGGAGAACTTCGAGGGTGCATCGGGACCTTTCGCGAGTCCGACCCCATCTATCGCGCCGTGGCGGAGATGGGAAGGGCCGCGGCAGCGGAGGACCCGAGGTTCCCCCGGGTCACCCCGGAGGAGGTTCCCGAACTCGGCGTTGAGATCAGCGTGCTCTCGCCCCTGCAGCCCGTGGCGGATCCCGCGGAGGTCGAGGTGGGCCGCCACGGCGTCTGCGTGGTGGAAGGGGCCCGCCGGGGGGTGTTGCTGCCACAGGTCGCCGTAGAGTGGGGCTGGGACCGGGAGACCTTCCTCGATCAAACCTGCCGCAAGGCCGGCCTCCCTCCCGACGCATGGAGACACGGCGCCCAGATCCTGGTGTTCGAAGCAGAGGTGTTCGGGACGGCGGACGCGGAAGATCCTCGGGGAGGCGGAGGAGAGCAGGCCCGCTAGGCTCCTCCCCCGCCTTGGAGGATCTCCCTCAGCGGGACGACCCGCACGCCGGCCGACCGCAGGATGGGCTCGACCTCCTGGAGGACCTTGAAGGTGACCTCGTTGCCGTGGCCGATGGCGACGGCCCGCCCCCCGGTCTTCGCCCTCTCGACAGCCCTCCGGAATTGGGCTCGAACGGCGGACTCCTCCCGCACGTTGTCCAAGAAGACGTCTCGCCGGGCCCAGGCGAGGCCAGCCTGGGCGGCCGCACTTCCCGCCACGCTCTTGGGCGAAGTGAGGCTGTCGAGAAAATAGAGCCCCCGCCCGCGCAGGTCCTCCATGACCCAGCGCATGGTCTGCTCCTGCTCGGTGAGCCGGGAGCCCATGTGGTTGTTCACCCCGGATGCCCCGGGAACGGCTCGCAGGGCGCTCTCGATGAGTTCTTTCACCCTGGCCTGGCTCATGCCGGTGAGCAGGGCGCCTTCCCCGGGATTCGTGGCGGGGTACCCCTGCGGTTCCATCGGGAGGTGGAGGAGGAACTCCCGCCCGCGGGACCGGGCGAGCGCTGCGATCTCCGTGCTGTGGAGTTGATGCGGGAGGATGGCGAGGGTGACGGGAACCCGCAGTTCCAGAAAGCCGATGGCTTCGGTCCGGTTGCGCCCTATGTCGTCGATCACCACCGCCAGACGGGGGGCGGGAGCGGGCCAGAAGAACGCTACGGGGTAATCCCGCTCCCGGTCGCGGAGCCGGAGGGACAGTTCCCTTTCGCCGGCCATTTCCGAGGACACGAGCACCCCGGTCCCGGCTGCCGCCCCCCGGACCCGGTCGGCCAGCGATCGAGCCTCGGCGGCGTCGGCCACGCGCACCCGAACCCCGGAGGTCTGCAGGGGCCCGACCAGCGCTTCGATCCCCGCCAGGGGGCTGCCGGCTTCGTCCGGAAGCTCGCGCCCAAGGTGAACCAGGAGCCATCCGACGGCCACGAGCAGGAAGGCGAGGACGCCCCAGAGCCCCACACCGCGCAGACCCGCGAACCGCCGGCCGCCGCGCTTCGCCTTTCGGGCCACGCCGATCTACCCTCCGTTGGCCGGAGCGGAGCCCTTGCGGAGCGACTCGAAGATCCTCCATCCCTTGAGGAGTTCCACTGCGCGGTCCAACTGCGGGTCGTCGCCGGTGCCCGGTTCTCCGTCGGGGCCGACCTCGGGTTCGTCCTCCGCGGGCTCGGTCTGCTCGAAATGGCCCTTCAGGTTCTCCTCGCGGAAGGCCCCGTGGGGCGAGGCGGGCTTGCTCGCCGACGCGGTCGCGGAAGCGGAGGGAACGCTCACGTCGGGGATGATTCCCTTGGCCTGGATGGAGCGCCCGGCCGGCGTGTAGTACAGGGCCGTGGTCACCCGGAGACCCGCGCCGTCGGAGAGCGGCAGGATCGTCTGCACGCTGCCCTTGCCGAAGGTCCTCTCCCCTACCACGACGGCCCGGCGGTGGTCCTGGAGCGCCCCGGCCACGATCTCGGACGCCGAGGCGGTGCCCTGGTTCACCAGGACGACCATCGGTACGTCCGGCTCGTCGCCGTCGTCGCGGGCCGTGTACACGACCTCCTGCTCCGGGTCCCGCCCCCGGGTGGAGACGACGGTGCCCTCCCCCAGGAAGAGGTCGGCCACCTTGACCGCCTGGTCCAGCAGGCCTCCGGGATCGTTCCGGAGGTCCAGGACCAACCCGTCCAGGGGGCCCTCCGCCAGGAGTTCTCCGACCGCCTTCTTCACCTCGACGTGGGTCGCCTGCTGGAACTGGGCGATCCGCACGACTCCCACCGAGTCGATCCGACGCGACCGCACGCTCCGGATCCGCACGATGTCGCGCTCCAGCGTGAAGGGCTGCGCCTTGTCGAATCCCTCCCGCATGACGTGGATCGTGATCTTCGTCCCCTTCGGTCCGCGCATCCGGCGCACCGACTCGCTCAGTTCCATGTCCTGGGTGGGCTCACCCTCGATCATCACGATCACGTCGCCCGCCAGAATCCCGGCACGGTAGGCGGGCGTGTCCTCGATCGGACTCACGACCGTCAGCTTCCCGTCCCGCAGCGTGACCTCGATCCCCAGTCCCCCGAAGGCCCCCTCGGTCTCCACCTGCATCTCCTGGAACATCTCCGGGGTAAGAAACGAGGAGTGGGGATCCAGGCGGGAGACGATGCCCTCCACGGCCCCGTAGACGAGATCCTCCGGAGCCACCGGGTCGACGTAGTTGCGTTGGACGATGTCCATGGCCTCGGCCAGGACCTTGAGGCGCCGGTACAGGTCGTCCCGCTCCTCGGGAGGGACCTCGGGAGCACGCGCCCAGAGGATCGGCGCGGAAACGACGAGGATCGCGACGCATGCCGCTGCGAGCGTGGACAAGCTTCGTTTCACGGGAATGTCCTCGAATGGTGTGCGAGGGTGACGGGATGCGCGCTGCCGCGCACCCTAGGGACTGCGTTTTCATTGTACGCGCCGTACGCGGCCTTCTCCAAGCCGGGGCGCCTCCTAGACGAGGTCGTCCGGCGCGAACAGCCGGTGCCCGGAAAGCACCTCGATGGCCTTCACCACCCGAAGAAGGCGCGCGTTGCCGACGTCCAGCATGACGTGGGTCAACCCGGCGCCCGCGGCCGCCGCGAGGAACACCTCCTGAAGCCAGGGGACCCGGGTTCCGCCGGCAGCGCCCGTGGTGAGGTTGGAGAGCCCCGCCAGGGTCCGGACGGGAGTCCCGAGCACGTCGGGGAGGCTCCGAAGGATCTCGACGAAGGCTGCATCGCACTCCTGGCCCTCCGGCCATCCGAGGGGAGCCACCATCGGGTCGACCCAGAGCCGGTCCGGGCCGATACCCCGCGCCGCGCAGCGCCCCGCTAACTCGGCCGCCAGCGCCAGCCGTTCGTCGGAGGTGCGGGGGATGCCGCCGGCCATGAGGAGGACGACCACGGCGCAGTCCCGCTTCGCGGCGACTCCGAGGACCGGGTCCCGATCGGGGTCGCCGGAATACCCGTTCAGAACCAACTCCCCCTTCCAGCAGCGGGCGGCGCGGTCCATGACGTCCGGGTTGGCCGTGTCGATCAGGACGCCTCCGCCCCAGACGTCCTTCAGGGCATCGAGCACGTACTCCACGGCGTCCGGCCCGCCCCAGCGCCCCGCTCCCAGGTTCACGTCGAGATACGCCGCACCGGCGCGCCGGGCCGATTCGCTGACCTCGGCCAGCGGGCGAACGTCTCGCTGCCGCACGGCCCGGGCGACCGCCGGGCGGGTCACGGTCAGGTTTTCAGCGATCAGGATCAACCGCGGGTTCTCGCTCGCCGGGCCACACGACGGGACGGCGCTCGCGCCATTCGCTCGACCGACGGGACAACTCCGAGGCCTCCTCGCGCGCTTCCCGGACTGCGTCCCGGAGCCTGCCGAACTCGCGGAGGCCGTGAGGCGCGAAAAGGGCGAGGAGGAGCGCCGCCAGCACGAGGAATCCGAGGGCCGTCATTCCGTCGGCAGTGCGCCGGGGTCGAACGGGGGTCAAGTGGGGGGCTGGTTTGCGCGAGGCGCCGACCTGGGCAACGAGACCCTGCTCCACCAGACTCGCGAACGCCTTCCAGCCGAGAAACTCCCCGAGGCGTGAGCGATCCACGACCTCTCGAACCGTCCGTGTCCCGTCCACCAGGGCCAGCACGCGGCTGTCGTCCGGGCTGAGCCCCTTGTCCACCGGTGCCTCGGGAACCGGTGCATATACCTTCTTCTCCGACGGCACCAACTCCAGGAGCGAAGGCCACTCGTCGATCTGCCGGCATCCCTCCATCAGCACGGCGTCCACGTCGAGCGAGACGCTGGCCCCCTCCTCCGGCTCCACAAGGCCGGGCACGAACTCGAACTCCCCACGCTTCAGGCGAAGCACCCGGTATGCGGTCTCGCGGTGCTGGAGAGCCAGGACCTCCTGGAAGTCGCTGGCCCGGATGGCCCCCATCCGCACCAGGATGTCGCCCAACTTCCGAAGGTTCTGACGCTGGGACTCGAGGGCGTGCTCCACCTGCGCCCCCGAAACCAGCGCGGCCCGCACGAGCAGGGAGCCGATGTAGTCCCCCGGGGATCTGCGATCGGGCCAGGCCTCCACCAGGGTCCCATCCAGGAAGCGGAGTCTGGCTACGCCCTCCTCGGTGCGGATTTCCAGAGTCCCGGTCTTTCGCTGGTGCGAGATCAACTGGAAGATCTCGGCCACCGCGAAGGATTCGAGGGTACCCTTGATGGCCACGCCCTATCCCTCCTCGGCCTTCGGGCGGCGGAAGAGCATCCGTGCCGCGTTGACGTGGGCCAAGCCGAGTACAAGGAGGGCGAGCCACGGGGTTCCCGCCGAATCCCAGGGGAGGATGGGAGCCGGGTAGAGCCCCGCGAGAACGAGGCAGCCCACCGATACCGACCACAGGAGCCCCCACAGAAGGGCCGTGGGTCGGGGCCCGGCGAGGCACCCTCCCCAGCCGGGGAGAAGCCCGTCGCCGATCCGTCGCCAGCGGTCTCGCTGCAACTGCCACTGCACGGCGAGCGCGCCGACCCTCTCCTTCTCCACCGGGTCGATCTCCTTCTCCCGTTGCGCCGCCCAGCAGGCGGGGCAGAGGTCGCTGCCCTTGACACGACGGGAGCAACGAGGGCAGACGACCAGCCCGCAGGCTGGACACCGATGACTCCTCCTCCCCAACGCCTGCCGTCCTCCGAGGAAGATGCCGACGAGCGCAAAGAGTCCGAAGGCGGGGACGGTGGCGGAGATCGCCGGAAGGAAGAGGGCCCTGCCCAGCGCGTCCACCCAGGGCGCGCGCGCTTCCTGGGCCACCGTCAATTCGTCCCGGATCCACTCCGCCGGCATCGCCGGCGACAGGGGGAAGGTAGCCCCCCCCGCCTGCGCCACCTCGCTTCGCGCCCTTTCCAGCGAGGCGCTCCCCAGGGCGCGGGCCTTCTCCAGGGCCTGGTCCGCCGCCACCAGATCGAGACGATCGAGAAGCACGAGGTTCTGGTTGAGCCAGGGGAGCGGGTCGGCAGGATCCGCCTGCGAGGCGCGCTGGAAGTGGGTGAGGGCCTCGTCCCTGCGGTCCTGCAGGACCCGAAGGGTCCCCAATTCGCTGTGCAGAAGCCCCCTCGGCGCTCCCGCCAGGCTCAGGGCCTCCTCGAGAGTTCGGGCCGCCCCGTCGAGGTCTCCCCCGCGGCGCTGGATCCGCGAGACGGCGAATGCCGCGCGCGGGTCGTCCCTTCGCAGGAGCGAGCGGATCGCTCCTTCCAGTTCGGGCCCCTCGTCTCCCTTCCAGACCCGGTACAGGGTCCAGGCGCGTTCCCCCCCCGGGCGGGCCACGGACCCCAGCGCCCCGAGCGCCCAGGGCGCCACGCACCCCAGCGCCAGCGATACGGCCAGGGCGCGGCGGGGGAGCGCGGGGAGGTAGGGGGAGAGAGCCACTCCCAGGAGCAGGAGGAAGACCAGGGGGCCTACGCCCGCCGTCCAGAGGGCCACGACGGTCAGCAGGAGGAAAGCCGCCGGGGTCCGCTTCCGAAACCGCACGGGGAAGCAGTCCCGATAGTCGTGGTACAAGTTCGCGCCCCAGGTAGCCAGCCCGGCGAGGACGAGCACCAGCGCCGTGACCCAGGCACCGACGACGAGGGCGGACAGGATGCGGGCGATGACCGTGGAGACGGCGACGGGATCTCCGGCCACGGTGCGCACCCAACGCAGCCACTGCGAGAAGGCGGCTAGGGGCGAGAAGTCGGAGGAGAGGTGGAGGCCCGCCAGAAACCCGTGAGGTCGCGCGTCGTGGGGGGCCGCCTGCTGCGCGAGGCGGGCGACCGCGATCCGCCGGCCCGCGTCCCGCTCCTTCTCGGAGATCGCGAGAAGCGCGCCCGCCAGCGGCACCATGTCGTCGTAGCCCCCCCCGGCCCTTCGCTCCTCCAGCGCCCTGGCAAAATCGCCCTGTACGGCGGGCGTCACACCTCGGGCATCCCCGGCGGGTTGGGCGACCGCGGTGCCTACGGACCCCGTCGCCCAGACGACCGTCAGCGCCGCTGCGAAACGGATGAGGACTCGGATGGGACTCGCTCCTGACTAGGAATCCCGACGATCCTTCCGGGGAAGGTTCGTCGCCGCGATTCCTTCTGCCTCCAGGTGAAGCCTTCGGGTGCGGCCCTTCCGTCAGGACTGGGCACCCGAGCCGCTCGCAGCCCGGACGAACCGGAGTTTCAGGTCGCTCCTCAGATGGCGGAGCAACTGTTCTTCGTCTTCCGCGAGGTTGCCGCGGGTCTTCGCGTCGAGCATGTCCAGGATGTCGATCGCGTGGCGGGCCTGCTCCAAGTCGACCTCTCCGGTCCCGCCCCGGGCTTC
>CAZGRT010000035.1:0-5055 GCA_964528225.1 uncultured Thermodesulfobacteriota bacterium
ATTTCAGGGGCCTCGCAACTTCGACTTCCGCCTTCGCAGATTGTCTCGCGTTCCTGCAACCCTGAACGACCTGGGAGCGAGTTCGTCTTACTCGCCGTCCCTGTCCCGCGCGCCCCAGAGTCGTCTACAAGCCTACCGTCCCGATTCCCTTTGTCAACGCACAAACTGCGGGGCGCGCCGCCCGGGGGTCGGGGAGCGCGTCCACGCGACCGTCAGCGAACCGCCGCCAGGGCGGCCTCGTAGTCCGGGTGGGTGGTCACCTCCGGTACGATCTGCACGTACCGGATGCGGTCGTCCGCGCCCACCACGAAGATCGCCCGGGCCAGGAGTCTCACCTCCTTGATCAGGACGCCGTAGGCCAGGCCGAAGGAACCGTCGCGATAGTCGGATAGCACCCGGATTCCGTCGACGCCGTGGGTCGTGCAGAAGCGGCTCTGCGCGAAGGGCAGGTCCATGGAGATGGTGAGGACCGCGACGCTGTCCGGCAGCCTCGCCGCCTCCTCGTGAAAGCGTTTGGTCTGGAGTTCGCAGATCGGCGTATCCAGGCTCGGGACCACGCTGATGAGCTTGGTCTTCCCCCGGAAGTCCCCGAGTTGCACGGGCGCGAGGCCTCCGTCCACCACGGTGAACGCGGGCGCCGCATCTCCGGGCTTGAGCGCCGGCCCGAGCAGGGTCATCGGGTTTCCCTTGAGCGTCACGATCCCCTTGCGTTCTTCCATCCCCTACCCCTCCTCGCTCTCGCCTGTCCCGGCGGCCGCCACGGCGCGGCTCGCCCTCCGGAGCGCCACGATAGCACGGCCGAGGTACACCGCAAACGCGACCACGACCGGGACTGCGACCCCCCAGAAGGTGATGCCCAGATCCCTCTCGGAGAGGAGGAATCCGAGAACCAGCCCGAAGAGAACGATGGTCAGCGCCGGGACCCCGATCGCCAGCTGCGCGAGGGCGATCCGGCGGGCCGTCTCGGGGCCTGCCGCGCGGTGGTCTTCCTCTACGCGATGGGCAGGATCGGCCGGTCTTCCCACAGGGTCTTGTCCTCTCGCAAATCCTTCACCGTCACGACGAGACGCTTCTGGTTGTCCACCTTGAACTCCATCAGGAACCGGCGCTCTCCGATCCGCCCCGGCGGATTCACCGGCAGGATCAGGGGCGCCGCCATCGCAGGCTCGTGGACCTCCTGGGAACCGGACTGGATGAAGCTGATCTTCCCGTCGTCCCCGTACACGATCTCGCGAGCCTCCGCGGACTCGTCCGACCGCATCGTGCGGAACAGGCGGAGGTGCAGTTCGTACTGGCCATCGTAGAACGTGTTGACCACGTACCGCGCGGTGGGGCCCCGCGAGGGATAGCGGGCGTACTTCCCCACGACCTCGGGGTAGCGGTACTCCCCCGTCACCGGATCGCGAACCTGGATCGAGTACGTGTTGTGGACCATGTCGTCGGTGGGCGTGTCGCTGAGGAACTCCACGCCGCCCCGCCCGGCAGCGATCTCGGGGAGATCCCCGAGCACTCGGTCCCCGAAGGACTCGTCCAGCACGCGCCGAACGAGCGGGATCCTCGTCCCGCCGCCCACGAGAAGCACCTTGCGGATGTCGTCGGGCCCCACACCGGCGATGCGGGCCTCCTCGAGCACCCGCTCCATCGCCTGCTGCACCGTCGCCGCCAGGTTCTCCCGCCGGAGGATCTCCTCGAAGCGCTCGTGGCTCAGGGTCTCGGTGTCGAGGTCGTGCAGGCGGAAGCGCTTCCAGTAGAACGCCGGGAGCGCGCCGTTCTCCTCGTCGGTGTGGAGCTCCCGCAGGATCTTGAGCCTCAGGTCGGCCGTCCCCACGGGGAGGCTCACGCTGGCCTTCACCGCGGGCAGGCTGTAGGCCTCCCTGCCGAGCCACTGGTACTGCACGACCCGGGCGCGGACCGCGGAGAACCCGAAGTCGAAGATCAGCACGAGGTCGTCCACGAAGAGGTTCAGCCCGTACCCGAGGGCCACGGCGGTGTCCTCGTCGACGAGGGTCACGGAGGTCGCGCCCTCGAGGTCCACGTACCGCAGGCACTCGCGGAACAGATCCCCCCCGACGCTGGGGAACAGGAACACCACCGTGAGGGGCTCCGCCAGGTCCTTCCACAGCCGCCGGGCGAGCTCCGAGAGGAACGAGGCCGCGGCCTTCTTGTGCGTGTACCGGAGCCCCCGCACGTTGCGGGCGACGGGCGACGGGTGGAGGATGTGGTCCTTGAGGTCCCGGAAGCACCCCTCGTCCTCGTAGAGGCCTTCGCGGAGCACTTCCTCGCCGATCCGGATCCGGTCCCCCACGTGGACGAGGGACGGGATGAAGAGCGCCGAGGGGAGTTCCCGGATCTCGCGCGCCACGCCCTCCAGGACCCTGGGGGCGGGGTGGCCTCCGTTCCGGAAGGTAACGATGGTGTTGTAGTTGCCCAGGTCGATGGTGAGGTCCGCCACGGAATCCCTTCACGGTGCCTTCGGTCCGGCCGCGGTCCCCGGGTCGGGACCGGACCGGTTCGGGAAGATCACGACTTCTGTCCGACCTTGGTCTTGAGTTCCTCGGCCTGGGTCCCCTGGTAGTACTCCGAGGTGAACTCCCGTTCCACCTGCCCGCCGAGGAGGGCCTCCAGCTTCTCGGTGATCTCCAGGCACTTCGGCCCCTTCGCGCCGAACACCGTGACCTTGACGTTGCCTTCCTCGTCGATCGTCACCTTGACCTCTTCCACGTCACATCCTCCTGAGGGTGAGGCTCATCCTCTCGCCCTCCTTCTGCTCCTGCACGACCCGGTAGTCCTGCACCTGGAGCTGGTCGGTCACCACGTGGTACGCGTACCGCCGCGTGACCTCCCGGACGAAGGACTCCTGGGTGAAGCTCTTCACCATCTCCCAGTCGGCCACGACCTCGTAGGTGTCCCCGTTGCGCGTGAACCCGATGTCGTAGCCGTCGCGGGTGCGCACCTTCATGTCCACCGTCATCTTCCGGCCCAGGTACCCCCGGATCTTGACCTTCCCCTCCTGGAACTCCAGGTTCATGTCCTTTAGCGCCTTCTTCAGGTACAGGAGCTCGACGATGCGGGTCTTGACCTTGGAAAAGTGAGACATCGGGAGGTTCCCTCAGTGGCTGTCCTTGTTGGCGCGGCGCGTCCTCTCGGAGGCCCAGTCGCGCAGTTTCTCGATCCGCTCGTTCATCAACTTGGCAATGGGGATCACTTCCCGGGCACCCCGCAGGATGTCCTCGGTGCTGAACTCCCTCTCGCCGTCGTCGAAGGCGTTGTACATGGCGTTGATGATCGACTGCTCGATCTCGGCGCCGCTGAAGCCCTCGGTCTCCCCGGCGAGAAACGCCACGTCGTAGTTGCGGATGACCGGCCGCACGCGGGCGAGGTGCACCCGCAGGATCTCCATGCGCTCCTCGTAGGTGGGGAGGTCCACGAAGAAGATCTCGTCGAAACGCCCCTTTCGCATCAACTCCGGCGGCAGGTTCGCGATGTCGTTGCCCGTGGCGATCACGAAGACGGGCTTCTCCTTCTCCTGCATCCAGGTGAGGAACGTGCCGAAGACGCGCGCGGAGGTGCCCGAGTCGCCGCTCCCCACGACGCTCGCGAACCCCTTCTCGATCTCGTCGATCCAGAGGATGCACGGGCTGATCGTCTCCGCCAGGAGCAGCGCCTTCCGAATTCTCTCCTCCGATTCGCCGACCAGGCTCCCGAACACCTTCCCCATGTCCATGCGCAGGAGCGGCAGCCTCCACAGTGCAGAGGTGGCCTTTGCCGTAAGGCTCTTGCCGGTGCCCTGCACGCCGATGATGAGGATCCCTTTGGGGTTGGGGAGCCCGTAGTCCTTGGCCCGGTCGCTGAAGGCCTTGTCGCGTTTCTTCAGCCACTCCTTCAGGTTGTCGAGTCCCCCGATGTCCGAGATCTTCTCCCGGGCCGGGAAGAACTCGAGCACCTCGTCCTTCTTGATGATCTTCTGCTTCTCCGAGAGCACCAGATGGATCGCCGACTGGTCGAGGACCTGGTGCTTGAGGATCGACTTGACGAACACGCTACGCGCCTGGTTCTCGGTGAGGCCGAGCGCCGACTTCACCAGCTTCTCCTTGCCCTCCTTGGTCAGGTCCACCTTGACGTCGCGGCCCTCGCAGACGGCCTGCAAGAGTTCCCCCAGGGCCTCGTAGTCGGGAAGCGGCAGGAACACCTGGGGCACGTCGTCCCGCAGTTCGTGGGGGAGTTTGAACGACGGAGTGAGAAGGATCGCCGTCTTCTTGGCGGATCGCAGGGAGTACAAGAGGTTGCGGAGCATCCGGACGACGACCGGCTCCTCGAAGTACGGGTGGAAGTCCTCCAGCACGAAGATCGCTTCCCCCCGGTACGCCTCCAACCGCTGGAGGGCCGTCAGCGGATCCATCCGGCCCTCCTCCAGGGTGTTCGTGCCGGCGCTCACCTTCCGGAACCCCATCACGGAGTTCCAGAAGAACAGCTCGCGATTCCCCAGTTCCACGGCCAGGCGCTCCAGGATCTCCCGGGCACGCTCCTCCTCTCCCGTGACGAACGAGAGCAGCGGTTGCCGTGAACGGACCAGAATGCTCAGTTCTTCCCGTACATCCATGCATCTACCTCGATGGCTGGCGCTCCCGGCGCGGGCCGCTGCGTCGGCGGCTCGAGCCCCTGGAACGACGTGAAACCGTCGCCGTCAAGGGGGGGAGTCGCCCGTATCGGAGTCCTCGGAGGCCCTCTCGGCAACGGCACGGACGCGCGAGAGGAAGAAGAAGAAGTACACCAGGGCCAACCCCGCGGCCGCGACGTACACGACCAGGGGGAGGGGAAACAGCCAGTGGACCACGAACGAGAGTCCCGCGAGTCCCGCGCCCAGCAGCAGCAGGAACGGGAGCGCCCACAGGAACACCTCTCGGGCGCGCTCGACCGTTTCGAGACCGAAGTCGCGAAGCACGGGGTTGCTCGGTTTGGGCTCAGTGTATCCACGCTGGGGGGGCTGGCGGTGTTCGGCGTGAACGGCTTCGTCATCGGGCCGGTGATCGCGGCGCTCTTCATCGCGGCGTGGGC
>CAZGRT010000036.1:0-2644 GCA_964528225.1 uncultured Thermodesulfobacteriota bacterium
GGACGACCAGGGCCGGGTGGTGGGCGTCGAGGCGAGGATGCCGGAGGGCGAGAGCCCGGAGGGAGGCAGGATCGCGTCGTCCGTGGTCGTGCTCGCCGACGGGGCCAACTCGCCCCTGGCGGAGGCGGAGGGGTTGCGGGCGCCGCTCTCCGGCCGCCGGGCGGCGCTGGGGGTCAAGGAGACGATCGGCCTCGCCGCCTCGACGATCGAGGAGCGGTTCGGGGTCCGGGGGGAGCAGGGAGCGGCCTGGGAGTACGTGGGGGAGGCGACCGCGGGCCTCCGGGGCGCCGGCTTCCTCTACACCAACCGGGAGAGCGTCTCCGTCGGCGTCGTGGTCTACGTTTCGGACCTGGCGGAGAAGGGGCTGGCACCGGCCGACGTCCTGGACCGGTTCAAGTCGCACCGGGCCGTGGCCCCCCTCCTGGCCGGGGGCGAACTGCTGGAATACGGGGCGCACCTGAGCCCGGAGACCGGCTACGACGGGCTGCCGCAGTTCTACCGGGACGGCTTGCTCCTGGCCGGCGACGCGGCCGGACTGGTGAGCACCTCCCCCAGCCACGAGGGCTCCAACTACGCCATGGCCTCCGGCGTGATGGCGGGGCGCGCGGTGCTCGCGGCGCACGGGGCGGGAGACTTCTCCGCCTCGACCCTGTCCTGCTACCGGAGGTTCCTGCAGGACAGCTTCGTCCTGAAGGACATGGAGCACTACCGGGACTGGCCGCGCTTCCTCGAGCAGAACCCCCACGTCCTCTCCCGCTGGCCCGAGGCCCTGGCGGCCGCCGCGGAGGCCCTGACCCGGGTGGGGGGCGGGCCCCGCTGCGAGCGCGCGGGCGAGCTCTGGGAGCTGTTCCAGCGCCGCGTCGGGGTCCTCCCGTTCGCCACGACGGCGTTCCAGCTGCGAAACGCGCTGCGCCTGCTCGGGTACGGCAAGACGGACAAGATCCTGGAGTACCTGGCCCGGAACTGGTAGCCCGGCGGAGGAGTCGTGGAGCAGCGCAAGCCCACCATCGAGGAGAGGCTCTACGCCAACGAGACCCGGCCGGACCGGTCGTCCCACCTGGAGGTGCGCGACGCGGGCCGGTGCCGGGAGTGCGCACGCCGGGAGTGCGTCGCCGCGTGCCCGGCCGGGACCTACCGGTGGGAGGCGGATGCCTCGCGTCTGGTGGTGCAGTTCGAGAACTGCCTGGAGTGCAGCACGTGCCGCCTGGTGTGCCCGCACGACAACATCTCCTGGCGCTACCCGATGGGCGGCATGGGCATCTGCTACCGCTACGGGTAGGGGCGGGCTCCTTCCCCGGGCGGGACCCCTCCGGGGCCCGCCTTCGACTCGAGAGGACGAGCATGGACTTTCCGACCCTTCGGCTGAGGCGCCTTCGCCGCACCGAGACCCTGCGGCGCATGGTGCGGGAGACCGCGCTGACGCCCTCCGATTTCATCTACCCCCTCTTCGTCCGCGAGGGGAAGGGGGTGCGAAAGCCCCTCGCGAGCATGCCCGGCCAGCACCAGCTCTCGGTGGACGAGGCGGTGCGGGAGGCTCGCGAGGCGTGGGGCCTGGGAGTCCCGGCGGTGATCCTCTTCGGGATCCCGGACCACAAGGACGCCCTGGGTTCGGGGGCCTACGCGGACGACGGGATCGTGCAGCGGGCGATCGCGGCCCTCAAGGACGCCCTCCCGGACCTGTGCGTCGTCACGGACGTGTGCCTGTGCGAGTACACGGACCACGGTCACTGCGGGGTCATCGAGGAGGGCGACGTGGCCAACGACGCCACCCTGGAATTGCTCGCCCGGGAAGCCGTGTCCCACGCCCGGGCCGGCGCCGACATGGTGGCGCCGTCCGACATGATGGACGGGCGCGTCGGGGCCATCCGGGAAGCCCTGGACGACGAGGGTTTCGGGCGGATCCCGGTCATGGCCTACGCCGCGAAGTTCGCCAGCAGCTTCTACGGGCCGTTCCGCGACGCCGCGGAGTCCCCTCCGAAGTTCGGGGACCGCAAGACCTACCAGATGGACCCCGCCAACTCCGACGAGGCCCTCCGGGAGGTGGAGTTGGACGTCCGGGAAGGGGCCGACCTCGTGATGGTCAAGCCGGCCCTGCCCTACCTCGACATCATCCGGAGGGTGAAGGACGAGTTCGGGCTCCCGACGGCCGCCTACAACGTGAGCGGCGAGTACGCCATGGTCAAGGCCATGGATCGCCTCGGCTGGGGCGACGGGCGGGGGCTCATGATGGAGAGCTTGCTCTCCATCAAGCGCGCCGGCGCGGACCTCATCCTCACCTACTTCGCCGTCGAGGCGGCCCGCGAACTGCAGAGGTGAAGACGAGGGCTGCCGTGGCGTTCGACCCGGCCGAGGTGCGGGCCCCCGCCGGGGCGGCGCCCGCCGAGGCCCCCAACCGAGTAGACGAGGGAACGATGGCGCTTCGATCGGCAGCGGTTTCCGGCACGGGAGTCCCCGCAGCGGCCCGCGGGGGGGAGCGCAACGTCCCGTCGGGGGCCGGGAGGGTCGTCGGCCTGCTTGCAGCCGTGGGCGTCGCGCTCGGGTTGGCCAGCGCCGCCTGGGCGGGCGTGACGGTGGAGCGGCACGCCTTCGCGACGGCGGTGGAGGCCCGGGAGCCGGTGGGCGAGGGCGCGACGTTTCCCGCCGA
>CAZGRT010000037.1:0-3224 GCA_964528225.1 uncultured Thermodesulfobacteriota bacterium
TCGGAGTCCCCGGCGACTCCAGGCAGACCGCGCCACTGCCCAGTCTCAAGAACCCGTCTCATCAATCAAAGTCCCGAAAACCCGTCAGAAGCTGAGTTCTCGAGACTCCCAAGACGGACAGCCCTCCTTCCCGGACACCAAGACACAACAAGACCCCGAAGCACATTGCAGAGCAACGGATACCTCGGGGTCTCAAGGGAGTTGGCGAAACGGGCTAGCTTGTTATTCCACGGGAACACGGAACTCCGGCTACAGGGGCAGCCGCCGCTTCAGGGCGAAGGTCCGGAGCAC
Organism: uncultured Thermodesulfobacteriota bacterium; assembly: GCA_964528225.1. Taxonomy (GTDB): domain Bacteria; phylum Desulfobacterota; class Deferrisomatia; order Deferrisomatales; family JACRMM01; genus CAZGRT01. The sequence goes on from CAZGRT010000037.1 coordinate 292, forward strand.
GCCGAGGGCCTGGTTGAGCCTCAAGATCCGCCGCTGGCGCCGCTGAGCGGCGAGGGGGTCGTCGGGGGAGACCGTGGCCGCCCGCGTGTCGCGTAGTTCGATCTCCAGGGCCTGCTTGAAGGTGCGGAGGCTCCCGAGATCTTGACCGCGCAGCGCGACCGGGCTGAGCAGCACATAGCCGTCGGCGACGTCCGCGGCGTGTTTGCGCGGGTTTCCGGCGAATGCCATGATCGTCTCCGCCCGGGTGGGCCGTTCTCAGTCGTCCAGGGCCACTTCCAGGCCCGCCATCGCCGCCATGAACCGCCGCTCGCCGCCGGAAGTGAAGCGCACCGATACCACCGCCCGGGGCCCCCGGCCGTCCACCCGGAGAATCCGGCCCTCGCCGTAGCGGGGATGCCGCACCCAGCTGCCGCTTCGGTAGTCGGCTTCGCCGGGCTCGGGCACGAGGTAGCGCCGGGAATCGGCGGTCGGTTCCGGGCTCCCCTGTTCGGGCGGCTCGACGGTCGCTGATCGCCCCAGCACCCCCTCGGGCAGTTCCCGCAGGAAGCGGCTCGGCGGACGCAGGTACCCCTCGGCCCCGTACACTCGCCGCACCCGCGCGCGCGTCAGGAAGAGGCGGTCCATGGCCCGGGTGATTCCCACGTAGCAGAGCCGCCGCTCCTCCTCCAGTTCGCCGGGCGAATGGGAGCTCATGTGGTGGGGGAAAACCCCCTCCTCGAGCCCGGCGAGGAACACCACGGGATACTCCAGGCCCTTGGCCGAGTGGAGCGTCATGAGGGTGACGGCGTCGGCCCGGTCCGGGGACAGATCCTGGTCGGTCACCAGGGCGGCCCGGTCGAGGAACGCCCTCACGCCCCCTCCGTCCTCCACCTCGAAGGCCTCCGCGGCGTTCAGGAGCTCTTCGAGGTTTTCCAGGCGTTCCTCCGAGCGCTCCGGCCCCTCGACCCTCAGCGACTCGAGGTAGCCCGATTCCTGGAGGATGCGGGTGAGGAGTTCCCGGGTGGGGACGGTCCCGAGAAGATCGCGCCAGTCGCGGAGTCGGCTTGCGAACCCCGCCACCGCCCTCGCCGCCCGGGTGGGGAGAGCGCCCTCCTCCAGGGCCGCCTCCGCGGCGGATCCGAGCCCGATCCCCCGGGCTGCGGCCAGATCCTCCAGCGCGCGGAGCGTGACCGCCCCGATGCCTCGGGGCGGCGAGTTGACGACGCGGTGGAATGCAACCGGGTCGTCCGGGTTCGCCACGAGGCGAAGGTAGGCGAGCGCGTCCTTGACCTCCTTGCGGTCGTAGAAGCGAAGGCCCCCGTAAACCGCGTAGGGGATTCGCCGCCGGAGGAAGGCCTCCTCGAAGGGGCGGGACAGGGCGTGCATCCGGTAGAGCACCGCCACGTCCGCGTGGTGCAGGCCGGAGGCCACCGCGGCCTCGATGGTGTCGGCGACCCAGGCGGCCTCCTCCTCCTCGGTGGGCGCTTCGTGTACGCGGACCGCGTCGCCCCCTTCCCGCACCGTCCACAGGGTCTTCGGGTGGCGCGATGCGTTGCGCGAGACCACGGCGGTGGCGGCCTCCAGGATCGCCCGGGTGCTCCGGTAGTTCTGCTCGAGCTTGACCACCCGGGCGCCGGGGAAGTCCTGCTCGAAGGAGAGGATGTTGCGCAGGTCCGCTCCCCGCCACCCGTAGATGGACTGGTCGTCGTCGCCGACCACGCAGAGGTTGCCGCGGCCCAGGGCGATTTCCCGGGCGATCCAGTACTGGACGCGGTTGGTGTCCTGGTACTCGTCGATCATCAGGTGCGCGAACCGTCGTCGGTAGTGATCCGCCACCTCGGGGTGCTCCCGGAACAGCCGCAGGGTCTCCACCAGCAGGTCCCCGAAGTCGAGCGCCCGGGCCTCCCGGAGCTTCGTCTGGTACAGGGCGTAGAAGTCCCGGATGGCCCTCCCCCACGGGTTTCCCGGCGTCTCGTCGAGTTCGTCGGGGCCGAGCCCTTCGTCCTTGGCGCGATGGATGCGGTAGAGGAGGGCGGTGGGGGGGAACCGCTTGGGGTCGAGCCCGAGGGCCGCCGCGACGGACTGGGCCATCTTCTTCTGGTCGTCCCCGTCGTACACCGCGAATTCGGGGCCCGCGGGAAGGAGGTCGCCGTGACTGCGCAGGATGCGGAGTTGAACGCAATTACCTGCATCGTGTGCACAACATCGAGATACAGTCTTTCAAAGTGATCCAGGCGGAGCAGATCCGCAATGTGGTGAATGCGGTGCTGAACACCGCGCGCTTCCTTGCTTATCTCTTGCTGCTTGCCGTTTTTATGGACAGCACCTTGTCACTGTTCCCGTGGACACGCGAGTTTTCCACCATCCTGTTTGCCCTGACGATTGAACCGCTGGAATCGTTCGGCCTGTCGGTGATCGAGTCGCTGCCTGATATTGCCTTCCTGGTAGTGCTGTTCCTTGTGATGCGCTGGGTGATGCGCATGACCCATCTGTTCTTTGATTCTGTTGGCAAGGGGCTGGTGCAGCTGAGCGGCTTTGAACAGGAATGGGCCATGCCCACCTACCGGATTGTGCGCATGGTGCTGCTGGTGTTCGGTTTGGTGCTGGCGTATCCGCACATTCCCGGCTCAAGCTCTGATGCCTTCAAAGGGCTTTCGATTTTCATGGCCGTGCTGGCCTCGGTCGGTTCGCCGGCGATTGTGGCCAACATCTTTGCCGGCTATTCGCTGACCTATCGCCGCGCGTTCAAACTGGGCGATCGCATCAAGGTGGATGACGTCATTGGTGATGTCGTGGAGATGCGACTGATGGTCACGCATTTGCGCACACCGAAAAACGAAGAGGTCATCATCCCCAACTCCTCCATCCTGAACGGCGACGTGATGAACTACAGTTCGATGGCCCAATCGCCCGGGCTCATTCTGCATACGACGGTGGGGATCGGCTACGAAACC
>CAZGRT010000038.1:0-5535 GCA_964528225.1 uncultured Thermodesulfobacteriota bacterium
GAGGTCCCGCGCGCCCAGCAGATCCCGTTGGCCCAGGAGACCCTCGACATCTACGCCCCCTTGGCCAACCGGCTGGGAATCCATCGCCTCAAGAGCGAGTTGCAGGACCTCGGGCTCCGCTACACGATGCCCGACGTGTACGAGGACCTGGAACGCAAGGCGGAGGAGCGGCTCACGGAAAGGGAGCAGTACCTCGCCGAGGTCCAGGAGGTCCTGGTGGGGATCCTCGCGGAGAGCGAGTTGGAGGGGAGCGTATCGGGGCGCCCGAAGCACATCTATTCCCTCTACCGGAAGATGCAGGAGCAGGACATCGGGTTCGACCAGGTCTACGACCTGATCGCGTTCCGCATCATCCTGCGGGAGGTGCGCGACTGCTACGCCGCCCTGGGGGCCATCCACGCGCGATGGACGCCGGTGCCCGGCCGGTTCAAGGACTACATCGCGCTGCCCAAGCCGAACCTGTACCAGTCGCTCCACACGACGGTGATCGGGCCGCGGGGCCAACCGATGGAGGTCCAGATCCGCACCGAGGAGATGCACCGCATCGCCGAGGAGGGGATCGCGGCACACTGGCGCTACAAGGAGAAGCGTGCGGCCGGCGCCGACGACCGGGTCTTCCACTGGCTGCGCCAGTTGGTGGAGGCCCACAAGGACATCGGCGACGCACAGGAGTTCCTGGAGAGCGTCAAGGTCGATCTGTATCCCGACCTCGTGTTCGTCTTCACACCGGCGGGGGACCTGGTGGAATTGCCGCGAGGGGCGACGCCGGTGGACTTTGCCTACGCGGTGCACAGCCAGGTGGGGGAGCAGTGTGTCGGCGCCAAGGTGAACGGCCGGATGGTTCCCCTGAGCCACCACCTGAAGAACGGGGACCGGGTCGAGATCACCACCTCCAAGCACCACACTCCGAGCGCGGACTGGCTCGAATTCGTCCAGACGTCCAAGGCCCGCAACAAGATCCGGCAGTGGGTCAAGACCCAGCAGCGTCAGCGCTCGGTGGAACTCGGCCGGGACCTGTGCGACCGGGAGTTCCGGAAGGCGGGAAAGAGCCTGGCCAAGGCGCTCAAGTCCGGGGAATTCGAGGCGGCGGCCCAGCGCTTCGGGTTCAATCGGGACGAGGAACTGCTGGAGGCCGTGGGCTACGGGCGCACCTCGGCCCGGCAGGTCCTCGGCAAGGTGCACCCCGACCTGGAGGAGCGGGAGGTCGCGGAACCCAAGAAGCCGCGTCAGCCGCGCAGGCGCCCGAAGGGCATCGTGATCCAGGGCATCGGCGACGCGATGGTTCGGTTCGCGCGTTGCTGCAATCCGCTCCCGGGGGAGGCGGTAGTGGGGTTCGTCACCCGGGGCCACGGACTGGCCGTCCACACCGCGGACTGCCCCAACATGCGCAGGCTCGACGCGGAGCGCCGCATCGAGGTCGAGTGGGGCCGCGGGGAGGGCATCGCGCACCCGGTGAAGATCCGCGTGTCCTGCCAGGACCGGAAGGGGATCCTCGCGGCCATCACGCAGGCGCTGGCCCAGTTCGACGTCAACGTCGCGAAGGCCGACGTGCGCACGTGGTCCGCCGGAGAGGCCGAGTGCAACTTCGAGATCCTGGTCGAGGACCTCGACCGGCTCCAGAAGATCCTCGGTGCGATCCAGGCGCTGCGCGGCGTGAGTCGGGTCACGCGGGTGAAGACGTGAGCCGAGACGGGGCCCTTCGTCCCGTCCGAAGGGAGGAACCGTGAAGACGTGTGTCTCCACCGACAGGGCCCCGGCGGCCATCGGCCCCTACAGTCAGGCGGTCGCCGCGGGGCCGTACCTTTTCTGCTCCGGGCAGATCCCGCTGGACCCGGCGACGGGCGGACTGGTGCCGGGGGGCATCGAGGCCCAGACCCGGCAGGTCCTGGACAACCTGTCGGCGGTCCTCGCCGCTGGCGGGTCCTGCATGGAGGACGTGGTGAAGACCACCGTCTTCCTTTCGGACCTGTCCGACTTCGCGGCCATGAACGGCGTATATGCCGAGTACTTCCCGGCGTCCCCACCGGCCCGGTCCACGGTGCAGGTGGCCGCGCTCCCGAAAGGGGCGGCGCTGGAGATCGAGGCGGTGGCCGTTCGCGGGCAGGGGAAGGGACGAGGTCTCAGCGAGGTGGAGTGGGCGCCGTGAAGACGAGGGGGCCGCTCTGAGCCAGGCCTTCCTGCTGCTCCTGATGTTCGGGGTGGGGGCTCTCTCGGCGCTCCAGCCCTCGGTCAACGCGAGGCTCGCCGACCGGGTGGGAGGCGTGCTCCCCAGCGCGGCGGTGTCGTTCGCCGTGGGCGCGCTGGCGCTGCTGGCGGTGGTGGGCGCGAGCGGGCGCGCCGGGGAACTCAAGGGGGTGGGCGCGGCTTCCTGGTGGGAGCTCACCGGGGGACTCATCGGAGCCGCGTACGTGGCCGCCACGATCCTGGTCTACCCCCGGGTCGGCACCGCGGCCGGCATGGCCTCCGTGATTGCGGCCCAGCTGACGGCCGGCCTGCTCCTGGACCGTGCCGGCGCCTTCGGATTTCGGCAGATCGAACTGGACGGCAGGCGGCTGCTGGGCGTCGGGCTCCTCCTGCTGGGGGCGATCCTCGTCTACCGGCGCTGAAGCACGGGGGCGCATTCGGGGTGTCCGGCCGGCCCCCGGGAGGGTTGCGTGACCGCTACGTCCGACCGGCGGAAGGTCCTTTCCTGGGCCCTGTACGACTGGGCCAACTCGGCGTTCGCCACCACGGTGATGGCCGGCTTCTTCCCGCTCTTCTTCAAGCAGTACTGGAGCGTCGGCACGGACGTGACCCGGAGCACCTTCCAGCTCGGCATGGCCAACGCCCTTGCCAGCGTGGTGGTGGTGGCGCTCGCGCCCGTCCTGGGAGCCATCGCGGATCGGGCGGGCTCCAAGAAGCGGTTCCTGCTCTTCTTCTGTGCCGTCGGCGTCGCGGCGACGGCGGGCCTGTACGCGGTGGGGGCGGGGCGATGGGGCGTGGCCGCCGCGCTCTACGTGGCCGCGACCATCGGGTTTTCCGGCGGCAACGTGTTCTACGACGCGCTCCTGGTGTCGATCGCGCGGGAAGACCGGGTGGACTTCGTCTCCGCCCTCGGTTTCGCCGCCGGCTACCTGGGTGGGGGTATCCTCTTCGCGGTCAACGTGGCCACCGTTCTGACGCCGGCCACCTTCGGCCTCGCCGACTCCACCCAGGCCGTGCGCGTCTCCTTCCTCGCCGTGGCGGCCTGGTGGGCTGTGTTCAGCGTGCCGGTATTCCTGTTCGTCGACGAGCCCCGGGGCGGCGGGCGGCGGGTCCCGTGGCCCACCGCCGTCGTCGGCGGCTTCCGGCAGCTCGCGGCGACTTTTCGGGAGGTCCGGCGGTTGCGGGTGGTCTTCCTCTTCCTGGCGGGCTACTGGCTCTACATCGACGGCGTGGACACCATCGTGAGGATGGCTGTCGACTACGGCATGTCCATCGGCCTGCCCTCGAATTCCCTGATCACAGCGCTCCTGGTGACCCAGTTCGTCGGCTTCCCCGCGGCGATCGCCTTCGGGAAGTTCGGCGAGCGGGTGGGCCCCAAGGCGGGGATCCTGGTCGCCGTGGGCGTGTACGTGCTGGTGACGTTCTGGGCCTACTCCATGGACAACGAGTGGGAGTTCATGGGGCTGGCGGTGGTGATCGGGCTGGTGCAGGGGGGGGTCCAGTGCCTGAGCCGGTCCTTCTACACCCGCATCATCCCGCCGGGGAAGGCCGGCGAGTTCTTCGGCTTCTACAACATGCTGGGGAAGTTCGCGGCGGTCGTCGGGCCCGTGCTCATGGGGTGGGTGGCGGTGGCCACGGGCGAGCCCCGCAGGGCGATCTTCGCCGTCACATTCCTCCTCGTCGCGGGCGGCGGGCTGCTCTACTTCGTGGACGAGGCGGAGGGACGCCGCCAGGCCAGGGCCCTGGAGCGGCTCTGAGGGGAGCCGACGCCGGTTCGCTGCCTCCCTCCCGGCGCCGCGCGCTCGTTCAGGCGGAGCCGGCCGCGCCGATGCGGTCGAGGAGGGACTCCAGGACCTTCTTGCGGTCCTTGAGACCTTCGCGGAAGTCCATGCGGTCGGTATCCGCGATTTCCATGCGCAGGTCGGAGAGGTAGCTGTCGAGCACGTCCTTCAGGGTCGCCACATCCGCCTCGGAAAGCTCGATCCGCACCATGACTGCCTCCTTTCCCAAAGACGACGACGCTCCCACGATAGCCCTGCGGGAGAACGCGTCAAGGAGGCCGGCCCTGGCGGGTCAGTGCCAGTTCTGGAGGATGACGACGGAAGCGGGGGCGATGGCCGTGAACAGGGCCCCCGGGTAGAGGATGTACTCCGCCCGGAGACGGGTGCGCTGGCGGCGGTGCATCGCGCGGATGTAGATGCTCGACGCCAGCACGACGGTCACGCCGAGCAGGACCTTGGGGAAGATCAACCCGTAGACTTCGCCGAAGTGCTCGATGTAGCCCTGCAGCAGGGGGTTCATCTCGCGCAGTTCCTTCTGCACCAGGCCCGACATGGTGATGAGGTAGTCCGACAGGGAGGCGGCTGCGTAGGCGAACAGTGCCAGGGCAAAGTCCCAGTCGATCGCGAAGCGGCGTGTCGTCGGGTGGGGCGCGGCGGTCGTCATGGTCATCCCTGCCAGGAAACGCGAGTCCGTGGTCCGTGGCACCCCATCAAGCAAGGCTCGGGCCAGGGTGCGCGCCATGCGCGGAAGCGTCGAGAGCCGCCGAAATCCGGAGGGTGCGCGCTTCGCGACCCCCCGGGGGAGTGGCGCCCGAGGGCAGGAAAGGGAACCGTTTTGCCCACTCCGAGGTCACGGGCACCCGACGGCGCGCAACACAGCCGAGAAGTCCTCCTCCCCGAGGCCCAGGGCGCGGGCCCGCTTGAAGGTCTCGTTGCTCGCGGCCGCCCCGGCCAGGGGCTGGGACAGTTCGTCGGCCAGTGCGAGGGCGAGGCGCAGGTCCTTCTGGGCGTGGTTGAGAGGGAAGGCGGGGGCGAAGTCCCCTGCCGCCATCCGGGGCCCCTTGGCGCGGAAGAGCGGGTTCCCCATGACGCCTGCGTCGAGGATCTCGAGGAGTTCCTCCGGGTTCAGCCCTGCGCGCCCCGCGAGGGTGAGGCCCTCGCTCAGGGCCACCATCATCTGAGTCATCACCAGGTTGACGGTGAGCTTCATGGCTGCCGCGCGGCCGGTCTCCCCCAGGTAGACGCTCTTCTTGCTCAGGGGGGAGAAGGCGGGCAGCAGTTCGTCGTAGAGGGAGCGGTCGCCGGCCCCGAGGATGATCAGCGTTCCCTGTTCCGCGGGTTGGCGGCTGCCGGAGACCGGAGCCTCCAGGAAGCGTCCGCCCCGAGCGTGCACCGCCTCTCCGATGCGCCGGGACGTGGCCGGGTCGACGGTGGAGAAGTCTACGTAGGCCTTCCACGGCCCCATCGCCTCGAGCACGCCGTTCCTGCCGAAGCACAGCTCCGTCGAGGCGGCCGGGTCGGCCACCATCGCGAAGACCACTGGACTGGCCTCCGCCACCTCGGCGGGCGA
>CAZGRT010000039.1:0-1794 GCA_964528225.1 uncultured Thermodesulfobacteriota bacterium
CTCCCACCGTCTGCCCTTCGGAGACGACGGCGAGCACCTCCGCCGGATAGTCCTCGAGTCCACCCAGAGATCGGAGGAAGCCCTCCGCGTCGCTCGGCAGTGCGGAGCCCCACTCCGCCCACGCATCGTGTCCGTGGATGGGGTGGTGGCCCCGGGCGATGGGTTCGGGATCCCCGTAGTTCCGGGCGCCCGCGCAGCGCCGCAGCGTTCCCCGGTCCAGGAGGCCCGGGTGCAGGCCGTAGGCCAGGGCCAGGGCCTCGAGGTCTTCCGGGGAGAGGCGGCGACCGCTTCCCCGGGGAGGGTAGAGCAGGAGGTAGGCCGTGAGGCGGTCCGGAGCGAGACGGACCTTCGCCTTCTCCGCCTGTGCACCCTCGGCCCGGCGGCTACCCACGGGAAAGGGGGACCCGCGTCCGAACCGGTAGGCCTCGCGGACCGCGGTCCAGTCGACCCAGGCACCGGACAGCTGCCGGCGCACGGAACGCACCGCGTCCGAGATCCGCCCCCCGTAATCGCGGGGGATCTCGAGCAGGACCCGGTCGCCGTCCATCCGCACGCTCAGTGAGTCCATCGGGCTTCTCTCCGGGAGGGCCGGGATCAGTATTCGTCCAGCCCGCGGCGCGCCGCTTCCAGCACCTTGTCCCGTTCGAACGGCTTGAGGATGTAGTTGCGTGCGCCGAGCCGTACCGCCTCCATCACTTTGGCCTCGAGTCCGACGGCGGAGACCATGATCACCTTGGCCGAAGGGTCGAGTTCGCGAAGGCGCCCGAGCACCTGGAGCCCGTCCATCTCGGGCATGACGACGTCGAGGGTCACCAGGTCCGGCAGCGTCTCCTCGTAGAGCGCGAGGGCTTCGGGGCCGTTGCGAGCCGTTCGGACCGCATACCCCTCGGCGGTGAAGATCTCCTCGAGCACGCGAACCATGAACTCGGTGTCGTCCACCACCAGGATGCACTCGGGGAACGGGCGCGCACTCACGGCAGTTCCCTTCGGATCACCGTGTCGCGCTTCCAGTAGACGTCGTCCCGCTCGGGGTGGTCCAGGTTGAAATGGAGGCCGCGGCTCTCCTTGCGGGCCATGGCGCATCGGATCATGAGGTCGGCCACCAGGGCGAGGTTGCGCAGTTCCAGCAGATTTCCCGTGACCCGGAAGTGGCGGTAGTATTCGTCGATCTCGTCGAGAAGCATGTCCATGCGGCGTCGTGCACGGGCGAGACGCTTGTCCGTGCGGACGATCCCCACGTAGTTCCACATGAAGCGGCGGATCTCGTCCCAGTTCTGGGTGACCACCACCTCGTCCTCGCTGCCGGTGGTCCCGGAGTCGTCCCACGGCTCGGGGGTTGGAGTTCCGACGTCTTCGCTGCGCGGCCGTTCCCGGCCGTCGGCCGCTGCGGCGGCGGCGTAGACCAGGGCCTCGAGCAGGCTGTTGCTGGCGAGTCGGTTGGCACCGTGCAGCCCGGTGCAGGAGACCTCCCCCACGGCGTACAGGCCCTCGAGAGTCGTGCGCCCGCGGGCGTCCACGACGACGCCTCCACACAGGTAGTGCGCCGCGGGCACCACCGGGATCGGGTCACGCGCAATGTCGATGCCGTACTCGAGGCATCGGGCGTGGATGCCGGGGAAGCGCTCCCGGACGAAGTCGGGGTCGCGGTGGGTGATGTCGAGAAGGACGTGGTCGTCGCCTCGGCGCTTCATCTCGGCGTCGATCGCCTGTGCCACCACGTCCCGTGGGGCGAGGCACCCCATGGGGTGGTACCGTTCCATGAACGTCTCGCCGGTGCAGAGACGGAGTATGCCT
>CAZGRT010000040.1:0-6391 GCA_964528225.1 uncultured Thermodesulfobacteriota bacterium
CGGGAGGTCGACGACCTGGGGAGAGACGTCGCGACCGGCCACGCGGGACAGAAGGCGGCGCACGCGCTGCTCGAGCTGCTCCGGGCCGAGGGGGAACGCCAGGTGCTGGTCCACCACCGGCTCCGTGGGGTGCGGGGCCGCCTCCCGGCTGTCTCCTTGCAGAACGGCTCGGGCGTGGGCGAGCAGCTCTCCCTCGGGCTGGACCCCGAAGTAGGAGCTTCCCAGCGTCCACACCGACTCCCGGCGTAGCAGGAACACCGTGAACGGCGTGCGCCCCGGCTTCCCCAGCTTGCGCCACTGCTCGAAGCGGGGGTCGGAGGTGATGGGGTAGGTCAGCCCGCGCTTCTCCCGGTACTTGTCCAGGTACTTGGCCTGGTTTCCCGCTGCGATCGCGAGGATACGGACCCGCCCCCGCATGGCCTCGGAGAGCATGACCTGGTAGGCCGCCTCCAGGTAGCGCACCTGCCGCTGGCAGGGCACGCACGACTTGTTGAAGAACTCCAGCAGGAGGACCTCGCCCGGGATCTCCGAGAGCCGGAACGGTCCCCCCCGCTCCGCCAGCCCGAGCCGCTCGTAGTCCTCGACCGACAGGAGCGCGTCGAACTCCAGGTCCGGGAGGGGAGAGCCCGGCGGAAACCGCAGGTGCGCGGCCGGAGACGTGGTGGCCAGAACGACGAAAAGGAGGGCTCCGACGGACGCGACGGCCCGTCGGACCCCCTCCCGGCGCCCCACCCCGCTCACGTCTCAGAACCTCGCGCCGGCCTCGTGGACGGCTTCCACGAGGGCGACCGCGTTGTCCACGGGGGTGGGCGGGAGGATGCCGTGCCCCAGGTTGAAGACGTGGCCGCGCGCCTTCCGCCCCTTCTCCACGACCTCCCGGGCGCGCTTCACCACGAGGTCGCGCGGCCCGAGCAGCACCGTGGGGTCCAGATTGCCCTGGACGCTGAAGGACGACCCCACCTTCTGCACGGCGTCGGCGAGGTCGATGTGCCAGTCGATTCCGAGCACGTCACCCCCGGCTTCCTTGACGGCGTCCAGGAACAGGCCGGCCCCCTTCACGAAGTGGATGACGGGCACGCTCCGGTCCAGCCCGGCGATGACCCGCTTCGACCAGGGCAGCACGTACTCCCGGTAGTCGGCGGGGGAGAGGATGCCGCCCCAGGTGTCGAAGACCTGGACGGCCTGGGCGCCCGCCGCCACCTGGGCGTTGAGGTACCGGACGACCGTGTCGGCCACCTTGTCCATCAGGGCGGCGTACGACTCCGGGGCGCCGTACATCATGCGCTTTAGGTTCGCGAAATCCCGGGAGCCCTTCCCCTCCACCATGTAGGAGGCGAGGGTGAACGGGGCGCCGGAGAAGCCGATCAGGGGCACGACGCCGTCGAGTTCCCTGCGGATCATGCGCACGGCGTCCAGCACGAAGGGGACGTCGGTCTCGGGCTCGCACACGCGCAGCCGCGCCACGTCGGCGGCCGTGCGGATCGGCTCCGCGAACACCGGACCCGGGTCGAAGTCGATCTCGCACCCCATCCCCTCGAGGGGGATCATGATGTCCGAGAACAGGATGGCGGCGTCCACCCCGAGCCTCTCGATGGGCTGGAGGGTGACCTCGCACGCCACCTCGGGCTTGTGGCACACCTCCAGGAACGAGTACTTCGCCCGCACGGCGCGGTACTCCTCCATATAGCGGCCCGCCTGCCGCATGATCCAGATGGGCGTGGTGTCCACCGGTTCTCCCCGGCACGCCCTGAGAAAACGGTCGCTGCGGCTCATGACTCCTCCTCTCCGACCGGCGGGCTTCGAGCCCGCCCGAGACAGACCGGCTTCAGGCCTCCGCCCGCGTTCTTTCCAGGCGGACCGGCACGTAGTTGCAGAAGGGCTCTTCCTCCAGGAAGTCTCCCGACACCGCGTAGGCCCGTGCGCGGCACCCGCCGCACACGTTGATGAACTCGCAGGCGCCGCACTTCCCCTTGTAGCTCTTGAAGTCCCGGAGCTGCCGGAAGAGCGGGCTCTCGAACCAGATCTGCCGGAAGGGGGTCTTCTTCACGTTCCCGGCGCTCATGGGGAAGTAGGAGCAGGGCTTGACCTCTCCGAAGCAGTCGATGAGGCAGATGGACTGGGCGGCGATGCAGCCCTTTCCGCCCCCCGTCGAGAAGGTCAGGCTCCGGCGTTCGAACTTCACGCCCTCCTTCTTGGCCATCTGCGGGACGATCCGGTAGTAGTGGGGGGCGCAGGTGGGACGCATCAGGATCTCGTCCTCCTCCCGCTCCTGCCGGTAGTGCCAGGCGAGGATCTCCTCGTAGTCCTCCTTGGAGATCAACTCCGACATGATCTCCTCGCCACGCCCCGTGGGGACGATCATGAACATGTACCACGCCGTGGCGCCCAGGCTCTTGGCGAGCCGGAACGTGTCGGCGATGTGGGCCTGGTTGCGCTTGGTGAAGGAGGAGTTGATCAGGAACTTGATGCCGTGCTTCCGGAACAGGGACGCGGCCCGCTCCACGCCCTCGAAGGCCCCGGGGCACTGCCGGAAGTCGTCGTGAACCCGGGCGGTGGGCCCGTCGAGAGACAGGGACACCATCTTGATGTCCGCGGCCTTCATCCGCCCGCACACCGCGTCGGTCACCAGCGCGCCGTTGGTGGCCATGCACATCCGGAACCCCTTGGCCGTGCCGTACTCGGCGATCTCGAAGATGTCCGGGCGCAGGAGCGGCTCGCCGCCCGAGAGCACCAGCACGGGGCTGGACACCTCCGCGATGTCGTCGATGAGCTTGCGCGCCTCCGCGGTGGTGAAGTCGCCGGTCGCGGACTCCATGTCGGAGGAGCAGCGGCAGTGCACGCAGCGGAGGTTGCAGCGCTGCGTGGTCTCCCACGCGATCCACTTGGGGACGAAATCCTGGGTCATGGGCCCTCCGGGCTCCCTCGCTCGTTCGGCCGCCCGCTGGCGGCCGCAGGTTCACAAGTACCGCGCCGGGACGCGGTCGTTACCGGGCCCGGTCCCACCGGCCCCCCGTCCGCGCCCTGCGGCGACCCGCCCGCGAAGTGCTCCTCCATGGCCCGCACCATGGCCTCGAGGGAGTACTCGGAGGGCATGACGACCACCGGGAGACCCTCGGCTTCCGCCGTCTTGCGGGTCGCGGGTCCGATCGCCGCACAGGGGATCGCCCCGGGGTCCACCCCGAGTTCCCGGCACAGGGAGGCGTAGTTGCGCGCGGCCGACGACGAGGCGAGGGTCACGAGGTCGACCTGCCCGCCGCGGAGCGCCTCCAGGGCGGCGTCGGGGTAGCGCTCGGGTCGGACGTTCTCGTACAGGGGCAGGACGTCCACCCGGGCTCCCCGCTTCGTCAACTCCTCGGGAACGACCTCCCTCGCCTCCTTGGCGCGGGGGATGAGCACCGAGGCGCCCGCCAGGTCCCCGTGGACCGAGAGCGCCTCCACGAGGGCCTCGCCGATGTACTCCCCCGGCACCACGTCCGCGCGCACTCCTCGCGCCCGCAGCTCCGCGGCCGTCTTCGGGCCCACGGCGCAGACCCGGGCCGCCCCGAACGCGCGGGCGTCGAGCCCCAGTTCCTCCAACCGGCGAAAGGCGAACGCCACCGCGTTCGCGGAGGAGAACACCACCCAGTCGTAGGCGAACAGCCGCCGCAACGTCGCGTCCACCACGCTTCGGTGTCCGCACGGCCTCAACTCGATCAGGGGCAGTTCCACCGGCACGGCGTGGGCATCGCGAAGCAGCCCGGAGAGGTCGTCGCTCTGGTGGACGGCGCGGGTCACGAGCACCCGCCGGCCCCGAAGCGGCCTCCCCTCGAACCAGGAGAGCTTGTCCCGCAGCCGTACGACCTCCCCCACGATCGCCACGGCCGGGGGGCGGAACCCCGCCTCCCGCACCTTCCCCTCGATGTCGGCGAGGGTCCCCGTGAGCACCTCCTGGTCCGCCCAGGTCGCCCGGCGCACCAGGGCCACCGGCGTGGCCGGGTCGCGCCCGCCCCGCACCAGGGAGGCGGCCACCTCGCCCAGTTGCCGGACCCCCATGTAGATCACGATCGTGCCCGACGCCCGGGCGAGGCCTTCCCAGTCGATGTCCGGCCCGTCGCCCCCGTCCCGCCGGCGATGACCGGTCACCACGCTCACGCACGGCGCGCAGTCCCGGTGGGTCAAGGGGATGCCGGCGTAGGCCGAGGCTCCCGACGCCGCGGTGACTCCGGGCACCACCTCGAAGGGGATGCCCGCCTCGGCCACGGCCACGGCCTCCTCGCCGAGCCGCCCGAAGATGCCCGGGTCGCCACCCTTGAGCCGCACCACCACGAGCCCCCGCAGGGCCCGCTCGATGAGCGCCCGGATGATCTCCTCCTGGGTGTGCTGGTGGGCGTGGCCCACCTTCCCCATGACGCGGACCTCCGCGCCCGGAGGAGCCCACCCGAGGACCTGGGGATGGACGAGCTGATCCGCGATCACCGCATCGGCCCGGCCGAGCACCTCCTTGGCCCGCAGGGTGACCAGGCCGGGGTCCCCGGGCCCGGCCCCGATCAGGTAGACGAAGCCCTTGGGTGCGGGCATCAGGTCTCCTGGGGGCTGAGCGCCTCGAGCCGGTACACCTCCTCGAGGATCTCCCGGGCCCCCCGGTCGAGGAGTTCCTCCGCCAGGTCGATCCCCAGCGACTCCGCGTCCACGGGCGACCCCCTTCGGGAGCCCCGCACCATCGTCTGGCCGTCCAGGCTCCCGACGAGCCCCCGCAGGGCGACCTCCCCCCCCTCCAACTCGGCGTAGGCCGCGATGGGCACCTGGCAGCCCCCCTGCAGGGTGGCGAGGAAGGCGCGCTCCGCGAGCACGGCGGTCCACGTCGCGGGGTGCTTCAGGGGGGCGATGAGGGCGTTGGTGTCCCCGTCGTCCACGCGGCACTCGATCCCGACGGCTCCCTGGCCGATGGCGGGCAGGGTCACGTCCGTGGCGAGGTACTCGGTCACGCGCTCGGCGAAACCGAGACGCTTGACCCCGGCGGCCGCCAGTACGATGGCGTCGTACTGGCCCTCCTCGAGCTTGCGCAGCCGCGTGTCCACGTTGCCCCGGAGGTTCTCGTAGGACAGGTCGGGCCGCACGGCCCGCAGCTGGGTCTGCCGCCGCAGGCTCGACGTGCCCACCCGGGCCCCCGCGGGGAGGTCGCGCAGGCTCACCCCGCCTCGCGAGAACCAGGCGTCCCTCGGGTCCTCCCGCTCGCACACCGCGCCGAGGTGGAGCCCCGGGGGCAGTTCCGTCGGCACGTCCTTCATCGAGTGGACGGCGAGGTCGGCCCGGCCGTCCAGGAGGGCGTCCTCGATCTCCTTCACGAAGAGCCCCTTGCCGCCGACCTTGGCCAGGGGGACGTCCAGGATCTTGTCCCCCTTGGTGACGATCCGGACCAACTCCACGCGGAGGCCCGGGTTGCGCTTCTCCAACTCCCCCTTGACCCAGTTGGCCTGCCACAGGGCCAGCTGGCTCTTCCGGGTCGCGATCTTGAGCGTACGGTTCACTGGCTCTGCTCCTCGTCGTCGTCCTCCGGCAGGCCGAACAGCCGCCGCACGGCGTCCACCGAGAACTCCAGCTCCGGCTCTTCGGCGAGCCGTTTCAGGTGCACGGTGGGCTCGTGGAGGATCTTGTTCACGATGGCCTGCCCCATGGCTTCGAGGCTGCGCCGCTGCTTGTCCGTCAGACCCTCGCCGAAGGACTTGAGGGTCTTCTCCATCTCCGCCTTGCGGATGGCGTCGAACCGCTCCCGGAGCGCCCGGATCGTCGGGGTCACCTCCAGGGTCCGGAGCCACGCCAGGAACCCGAGCACTTCGTCGCCGACGATCTGCTCGGCCTTCTCCGCCTCCTTCTCCCTCTCCTTCTTGTTGGCGTCCACCACGCCCTGCAGGTCGTCCACGTCGTAGAGGTAGACGTTCGGCAGGTCGTTGGCCCGCGGGTCCACGTCCCGGGGCACCGCGATGTCGATGAAGAACATGGGCTTCTGCCGGCGGGCCTTCATGGCCGCGCGCACGTCCTCCGCCTCCACGACGAAGTGGGGGGCACCTGTGGAGGAGATCACGATGTCCACGTCGGGGAGGTGGTCGCGGAACTCCTCGAAGGGCACCGCGCGCCCCTGGAACTTCGCCGCCAGCGCCTCCGCCCGGGCCAGGGTCCGGTTGGTCACCTGCACGCCGGAGACCCCGTTCTCCATCAGGTGCGTGGCGGCCAGCTCGCACATCTCGCCCGCGCCGATCACGAGGACCTTCTTCCCCTCCAGGGTGCCGAAGATCTTCCGCGCGAGCTCCACCGCCGCGAACGAGATGGAGACCGCCGCCTGGGCGATGCGCGTCTCGGTGCGCACCCGCTTGGCCGCGCTGAACGCCTTGTGCATGAAGCGGTTGAGCACGAG
>CAZGRT010000041.1:0-1755 GCA_964528225.1 uncultured Thermodesulfobacteriota bacterium
TGCGCCTTGACCCGCCTGGGGCGCGTGGTCTACACAGGCGATCCTGTGCCCTCGACTCGGGAGGACTCCCATGGCCGACGTCATTCGGTTCGGGATCTCCATGGACGATCGACTGCTCCAGCGCTTCGACGAACTGATCGAGCGCAAGGGGTACGTGAACCGCTCCGAGGCGGTCCGCGACCTCATCCGCAACGCCCTCGTGGAAGACCAGTGGACGCGCGCCGAGGAGGAGATCGTCGGAACCGTGACCTTGGTGTACGACCACCACACCCGCGACCTCGCCGACAAACTCACCGAACAGCAGCACTCCCACCACGGTTCCATCGTCTCCGCCCTCCACGTCCACCTGGACGCCCACCACTGCCTGGAAGTGGTCGTCGTGCGGGGCAGGACGGCGGAGGTGAGGCGCCTGGCCGACGAACTGATCGGCACCAAGGGGGTCAAGCACGGGAAGCTCGTCACCTCCACCACGGGCCGAGACCTGGCCTGACGCCGGCGTGGCTTCCCTGGATTCCGCCTTCTTCAACCTGGGGCGCCTGGACCGCCTGGCGGCCCAGGAGACACCCGTCCATCGCCTCGATCCCCGCGCGAAGCTTCTCACGACCCTCGTCTTCCTCGTGTGCGTCGTGTCCTTTCCCAAGTACGAGATCTCGGGCCTCCTCCCCTTCTTCCTCTACCCGGTCGTGCTGCTGTCGTCGGGAAGGCTCCCCGCAGGGTTCCTCGCCGCCCGCCTGGCTGCGGTGGCCCCCCTCGCGATCCTCGTCGGGATCTTCAACCCCATCCTCGATCGGGAGATCCTCCTCCGCGTAGGCGACGTGGGCATCTCCGGCGGGTGGATTTCCTTCCTGTCCATCCAGATCCGCTTCGTCCTCACGGTGGGGACGGCCCTGCTCCTGATCGCGACCACGAGCTTCCAGGGCCTCTGCCTGGCGCTGCAGCGCTTCGGGACGCCGCGGGTGCTGACGGTGCAACTGCTCTTCCTGTACCGATATCTCTTCGTCCTGGCGGAAGAGGGGATCCGGCTCGTGCGCGCGCGGGCGCTGCGGTCCTTCGGCCGGCGGGGCCTGGAGATCCGCGTCTACGGGAGCCTGATCGGACACCTCCTGCTCCGCACCCTGGAGAGGGCCCAGCGCATCCACCTCGCCATGCTGTGCCGGGGGTTCGAGGGAGAGGTCCATCTCCTGCGGCGGCTGCGGATCGGACGGGGGGAGGTTCTGTTCACCCTCGGCTGGACGGCGCTCTTCCTCGCCTTCCGGTTGTGGAACGTCCCCCAGATCCTCGGGCGCCTTCTCACGGAGTTTGCGCGGTGAGCCATCACATCGTGGAAGTGTCGGATCTGCACTACACCTACCCGGGCGGCACTGCCGCGCTCAACGGGGTCTCCTTTCGCATCACCCACGGAGAGTCGGTGGCGGTGGTAGGGGCCAACGGCGCGGGCAAGTCGACGCTGCTGCTCCACCTCAACGGGTACCTCCCTCCGCAGAAGGGGACCGTCCGCGTCGGGGATTTCCCGCTCACCCGGGAGACCGTGAAGGAGGTTCGGCGCACCGTCGGGATGGTGTTCCAGGACCCGGACGACCAGCTCTTCATGCCCACGGTGGGAGAGGATGTGGCCTTCGGTCCGCTCAACCTGGGACTGCCCCGCGAAGAGGTGGACCTCCGGGTAACGAGTTCCCTGGAGCGAGCGGGTGTTCCCCACCTGCGCGACCGCCCGCCCTATCGGCTCTCCGGGGGAGAGAAGCGGGCCGTCGCGAT
>CAZGRT010000042.1:0-6964 GCA_964528225.1 uncultured Thermodesulfobacteriota bacterium
CCCCGCCTCCGGCCGGCACGTCGATGGCCTTGCCTCGGAACTGGTCGCGGAACCAGGCCTCGGAGATCCTCCCCCCGAGGCCCGGGGTCTCCTGGTGCCGGGTGAAGGAGATGCCCACGATCCGGCTCCCGGCCGGATCCACCGCCACCACCCCGCTGATGGGCCCCCAGAAGCCCGGCCCGGTGAAGGGGAACCCGTACCCCAGGAGCTTCCCGCCCGTCCCCCGGCCCACGTAGTAGCGGCCCTTCTCGTCGCTCTTCTCTTCCACGGACCGACTCCACACGCGGTCTACGGCCGCCGGGTCGGCAGGGGTCTCCAGCCCGAAGGCCGCCAGAACGTGAGTGCGCAGCCGCGCCTTCTCCCCGGCCTCCACCCGATCCCTGGTCGCCACGGCCACCGAGCTCACCGCAGCCCCGTACACGGCGGCGAGGAGCACCATGAAGACGACCGGGTAGAGCGCCGAATCCCTCAAGCAGCCCCCTTGGTCCGGAGGGCCTTCCAGCGCTCCAGGCCCTCCTCGGTGATGGGCCCCAGGGTGTTGCCCAGGAGGATGGCGAACATGATCCCCTCGGGGAAGTTGCCGATGTCGCGGATGAGCACGGTGCAGAGACCGATGATGGCGCCGTAGGCGAAGCGGCCGTTGCGGCTGCGGTTGGCACTCACCGGGTCGGTGGCCATGAAGACCGCCCCGTCCAGGAACCCGCCGGCCAGGATTCCGGGGAGGGGCGCCGCCCCGACGCCCCACCCGAGGAAGCGAAACGCGGCCGTTGCGGCGAGAAAAGTCCCCACCGTGGCGCCCATGATCTCCCATGAGGCCACCTTCTTCCAGAGCATGTACGCCGCCCCGAGGAGGATCGCGGCCTTGCACGCCTCCCCGAGGCTGCCCGGCACGGCCCCGAGGAACAGGTGGACCAGGGGTACGGCCTCGCCCCGCGCCAGGAGCGGCAGGGGGGTGGCGGAGGTGACCGCGTCGGTCGAGACCCAGGCGGCCAGACCTCCCACCCCGCCCACCAGGGGCTCCACCCAGCCCGCGCTCAAGGAGTTGGGGAAGCACACGTAGAGGAAGGCCCGGCCCACCAGGGCCGGGTTGAAGACGTTGCGGCCCATCCCGCCGAAGAGTTCCTTGCCGAAGGCCACGCCCACGACGGCGCCCAGCGCACACATCCAGAAAGGGGTGCCCGGCGGCAGGGAGAGGGCCAGGAGGCTCCCGGTGACGAACACCGCCGAGGTGACCGGCTCCCTGCGCTGACGGGTGAAGTAGAACTCGGTGGCAAAGGCGGAGGCGTTCGTTACGCAGAGCACCGCCACGCTCCGCCAGCCGTAGAAGAACAGGGCGGCCAGGCCGGCGGGAGCCAAGGCCGTCAACACGACGACCATGTTCGTCTGCCAACGCACGGAGGGCTGGCGGCCCGCGGGACGAGAGGGCGGCGCGGCAGGCCGTCCGGCAGTCGCCGGCCGCTCCTCGCCCCCGGGCTTCGGCGCTGGGGGCTGACTCTGCTTCGCTGGCATGGGGGCTCGGTTCGGGTCCAGCACAGGGGACGTCACGGCGAGGGGAAGCTACCGGGGGTGAGACCAGCCGTCAAGGACGGCGACGCGGCCCCCTCGATCACTGCACGGGGATCTCGCCTTCGGCAACGGCCATGTCCACGATGGGCAGGACAGGGGCCTCGTCTTTCAGAAGCGCATTGGCGAGGGACTGTGGAAAGGAGCGGTAGCGAAGCCTGACGCTGACCCGAAGGGGCCCCGTCGCTCGGGTGGGCACGAGGAAGGCGAACTCCCGCTCCGCGTAACCCTTGGGCGGGATGGTCGTGTTGTACTCGAACCGCACGATCTCCCAAGGTTTCACAGTGTGGCGGCCCTCCTGGTCCGCCGCGGGCGTGTGAAAGAGGACCGTGCCCTCCGTGAGTTCCCCCGCCGCGTCGAGCGCCCCCGACCGGTAGACCTCCGCTCCCGCGCCGTCCCGAACGGCCACGTCGAGCCACATCTGCCTCACCTCGGTCAGGCTGGTGGGCAGGTTGTGCCCTGCACCCACGTTGGTGACCCGAGTCCGGATGCGGGCGACCGTACCCGTCCCGGCGCCGACCGGGAGCGCCAGCGTCAGCCGGGCCGCACTCTGCAGCCGCTCGACCGCGAGGCGGGCGTGCCGCTCCGCGCCGAGCAGGCCCGTGACGGTGAAGTTGGCTCCGACGAACTCGTGGGAGAACACGTTGTCCCGGGCCGGCCCCATGGGAGAGGCCCTGCCCGGGTTCCGAGGCTTCTCCAGCGTCCGCGCCACCTCGATGGCCTTCTCCACCGGCATCATGTGGCAGTCCTGGCAGACGATTCCCTTCTGCGCGTACACCGAGAACCTCCACTCGTCGTAGGTGTTCTCGATGGGGAAGTGATGGGCGGGGTGGAACACGTTGTGGCAGTTCCCGCAGAACTCGGCCCGCGTGTGGAGTTCGGAGTACTCGGCCTTGTGCCACATGGGCCGAGAGTCCCGATACGGCCCCCGCATCACGTCACCGGGGTCTACGACGATGCTCGCGTTCTGCGGCATGGCGGTCGGCGTCTCGTCCATCGAGCTTCCGACCACGCTGTGGCACAGATGGCACTGCACGCCTTCCCGGGCGATCTCGCTGACCTGGAACTCGCCGTCCGCCCCGCGGGTGACCTCCTCCGCGACGGTCCCAATGGCGGTATGGCAGCCGGCGCACAATTTGTCCGTGAGTCCGCCCGTCTCCTCGCTCCCGATCTTCCAGAGGGCTTGGAACACCGGGTCCCGGTAGGCGTTCGAGTGCATCGACCCCTTCCACTGGTCGAAGATCGCCGCGTGGCAGCCCCGGCACTTGGAGGGGGGGAAGAAGTCGGTGGACCGGACGGGCTGGCCCGAAGCCGTCCGAAGGAGGCTGGGGAAGAAGGGGTACCGTT
The DNA here is from genome assembly GCA_964528225.1 of uncultured Thermodesulfobacteriota bacterium. Lineage (GTDB taxonomy): Bacteria > Desulfobacterota > Deferrisomatia > Deferrisomatales > JACRMM01 > CAZGRT01. The sequence goes on from CAZGRT010000042.1 coordinate 2,911, forward strand.
CCGAGGGGTCGGCCGCGCCGGCGAGCGCCGCCCCCACGAGCAGGGCCGCGAGCGCGAGGAGCGCCGCTCCCGGCCGCAACGGGTTCCTCCGTGGTAGAGTTCGGGGGCGGTGCGACGTCACGCCGGGGACGGGGAGCGCCCGGCGGCCCGCATCCGTTCCCGCCGCTCCTTGACGATGTCCGCCACGCTGCGACCGCCGAAGATCGACTCGAGACTCTCCCGCGCCTTCACCCACATCTCGTGGACGGGACACAGGAACGAGCGGTCGCAGGGGTTCCCCTCGAGGAGGCAAAGATTGAGGGAGATCGGTTCGTCCACCGCCCGCATCACGTCGAGCAGCGTCAGGCGCGCCGGGTCCTTCGCCAGGGCGAAGCCCCCGGAGGCTCCCCGCTTGGACCGCACCATGCCGCTTCGAATCAGCGGCTGGAGGATCTTGGTGAGAAACGCCGGCGTGATTCCCTCCGCCTCGCAGATCTCCTGCTTGGAGACCACGGAGGCCGGGTAGCGCTCCGCCAGGTGCAGCACCGCCCGGATCGAGTATTCGGTCGCCCGCGTGATGATCATCGTTGACCCTATAGTTGACCTTGGAAGTCCCTTTTTCCAGAACCGGGGAGTCCTGTCAAGCGGCTTCTCTCGCCTCGGGCGGCGGCCGGACCACGAGGACCGGGCAGGGGGCGGTCCGGACGACCTTCTCCGTGACGCTCCCCAGCAGCAGGTGACTGAGCCCCTTCCGGCCGTGGGTCGTCATCACGATCAGGTCCACCGCCTCGGCTCCGGCGAGCTCGGCGATCTCTTCGTGGGGCACGCCCACCTCGACGAACCTCCGGGCCCGGAAGCCCTGCCCCTCCATGCGCGCCTTGGCGCGATCCAGGGCGGACTCGATGAACTTCTCCAGCTGGGCCTTGAGATCCAATGGGCTGAACGCCTCGGAATACACGTCGTACATCCCGGCCGTGAGGTCGAGGACTCCCACCAGGAGCACCTCCGATCCGAATGCCTTCGCGAGCGCCGCCGCGGAGTCCAGGGCAGCTTCCGCCGACGTCGAACCGTCCAGGGGAACCAGGATCTTCCGGTAGCTCATGAGACACCTCCCGAGTAGAGGCCGGCGACCGATCTTCCGCAGGAGTGGCATGTGGCGGCGCCGGAAAGCCCCAGGCGGGTGACGGAAAACCCCCGCCTGCCGATCGCGACCGCCCCGCAGGCGGGACACAGGGTGTCCTCACCCCCCCGCCCGGGGCGGTTCCCTGAATAGACGTAGTGGAGCCCCTCGTCCAGCCCCACGCGCCGAGCCGCCTCGAGGGCGGAGGAAGACGTCGGAGGTTCGCTGTCCAGGCGGTACGTGGGGTAGAACCCGGTCACGTGCCACGGCACGTCCGGAGCCACCGAGACCAGAAAGCGGGCGATGTCGCGGAGTTCCTCGGCGGAATCGTTGTGATGGGGGATCACCAGCGTGGTGACCTCGATCCAGATTCCCCTTTGCCGGAGCTCTCGGATCGTCTCGAGCACCGGCCCCACGCGCGCCCCGCAGATCTCTCGGTAGAAGTGGTCGCTCATGGCCTTGAGATCCACGTTGGCAGCATCCAGCCAGGGAAGAGCCTTTTCCAGAGCCTCCCCCGTCATGTAACCGTTGGTCACGAAGACGTTGAGCAGGCCGGCTTCCCGAGCCAGCCTCATGCAATCCAGGGCGAACTCGAAGAAGACGGTCGGCTCCGTGTAGGTATACGAGATGCTCCGGCACCCGCCCTCCCGGGCCGCGGCGACCACCGCCTCGGGGGTGGTGAACTGGCCCGGGATCGTGCCCGCATCCCTCGGCACCTGGCTGATGGAGTAGTTCTGGCAGTGGGCGCATCGAAAGTTGCAGCCCGCGGTCGCGATCGAAAACGAGAGGCTCCCCGGGAACACGTGAAACAGCGGCTTCTTTTCGATGGGGTCAACGTTGCACGCCACGAGCCGACCGTAGACAAGGGTATGCAGGGCCCCGCAGCGGTTCTCCCGCACCCCGCAGAGTCCTCTGCGCCCCTCCGGGATGCGGCACCGGTGAGCGCACAGCGCGCAGCGCACCGCCCCTTCGCCCCCGGGCTCCCAGAGCAGCGCTTCCCGGACGCACGGGTCGGCTTTCACGGCGGCCTCAATCACGCAGGGTCGCCGCGAGGCGCAGCGGGTGGAGGAGGAGATCCAGAGCGTCCTCCGGCGAAGCGACCACGATCCGGGCTCGGCGCAGGGTCTCCCAGGCCGCGCCTTCCCTGCCCAGGACGGCGATGCCCAGCACCGCCCGCGCGAGCATCCGGTGGTCGTTCACCCCGTTGCCGATCGCCACACAGGTTTCCGCCCCCAATTGCTCCAGAATCTTCTCCTTCTGTGCGCACTGGAAACCGCTCGAGAGGATGCGCACCTCCAACCCCGCCGGCCCGAGCACGTCGCGTGCCGTGCCGAAGGTGTCTGCCGTGGCCACGACCACCTTCAAGGAGGACGCGAGCCGGCACACGCGTTCCAGCACGGCAGGCGAAACGCGGCCGTCGACCGAGAGGGTCCCGTTCATGTCCAGGAGGAGGGATTCGAGCCGAAGGCCCGTCGAGCCCGGGATGAAGACATGGATCACGGCCCGGTCTCCTCGCTCGAAGCCATCAGGCTGCGGACCTTTTCCTCCATCGGTCGGACGACGTCCCGGCGATCGTCGAGGACGAAGTGGGTGGACACCCGTCTCGCGCCGCGCTCGAACACGGCCTGGTGGAGGCGAGCCGCGAGGGAGAACAGTTCCTCCGTGGGCCCTTCCACCACGCTCCCCATCGGGTGGATCTCATAGCGCAGCCCGCTTTCCCGCAGGACCTTCGGGATGCCCGCGAGCTTCCCGCTCAGACTCGTGTCGTGAGTACCCAGGGGGACGACGCTGATTTCCAGGACGGCCAACGGATCGCCTCCTTCCTGGATTGCATGGGAGTGGGGACCAGCGTAGAGGGAGAGCGAGGGGTGTCAAGGACGTCGGGATTGCGGCGCACGGACCGCACCCCCGGCGGGTACGACTCAGTCGTCGAGGCCGGGGACTTGATCCTGGAAGACGGGGATCGACCACCGGGCCTCGTCGGCGCGGCCCGGTTCCACCCACGCGGTCGCGACCCCCTCCTCCGCCTCCATCCGGGCGAGGACCTCGCCCCACGGATCGACGATCTGGCTGGCTCCTTCGAACACGGTCTTCCCTTCCGCGCCCACGCGATTGGCCCCCAGGACGAACCACTGGCTCTCCACGGCCCGAGCACGCAGCAGCAACTCCCAGTGCGGGGTGCGGGGTCGAGGCCACTCGGCCGGGACCAGGAGTGCCCGAGCTCCGCTTCCCGCCAGGCGGCGACAGAAAACGGGGAACCGCAGGTCGTAGCACGTCGCCACCGCCAGGGCTCCGAGGGAGGACCGCCACACCACTGCCGCTCCGCCCGCGGTCAGGTACCGCTCTTCCTCCATAGGCCGGAACAGGTGAACCTTGGGGTAGAGTTCGTGAAGTCGCCCGTCCGCCTCCACCAGGAACGCCGCGTTCGCGACCCCTCCCTCCCAGGGGTGGAGGAGGGTTCCGGCCAGGCAGACCCGCCGGCTTCTCGCCCAACGGGCGAGCGTCGCCAGGGTCTGCGGCCCTCGGCCGGCCATTTCGGACGCCCTCTCCAGGGCGTAGCCGGTGCTGAACAGTTCGGGGAGGAGAGCGAGGGAGGGACGGATTTCCATACCGTCGAGGAGGGCGAGGGCACGCTCCTCATTCCGGTGGGGAGACCCGGTTTCGACTGCGAGTTGCACGACGGCGGCGAGCCAGCGATCCACTGCGGACGGCCTCCCTTCCGAAGGCCGTGAGAATAGTACGGGGGCACTTCGTCGACGAGAAAAAAGGGAGGGGGCGGACCTCCGTGTCCTTCCCACCCGAAGCGGGAGAGGGGATCCTCCGTGTTCCCCTGGAGGGGGGTCTCCCGCCGAATCGCGGCTCGCGTACCCGTGCTGAGTGGATGTCCTCCTCCTGATCGGCCGGGACTCGCCGCCCCTTGAGCAGGGGACCCGGGTCATCCGCCTCGAGGCCGGC
>CAZGRT010000043.1:0-2669 GCA_964528225.1 uncultured Thermodesulfobacteriota bacterium
CTCCAGATCCTGCTCCTGGCGCTTCTCACCTACTGGCCCGACCTCGTGCTCTTCTTCCCGGCCCTCTTCTACCCCGCGGCGGTGGGCGGCGCCGGGTAGTGTCGCGTTCCCAAAGTAAGGTTGTATTCGAACGCCCCGGCATCCCGGCCCGCTGCGTTGCTCGTCGGTCGAATACGGCCCGGTATTCTCGCTCCTCGCGCCTTGCGGGACCGGGCGTCGGAGCGCTCTCGGTACGTAACCCTACTTCGAGAGCGCGACACTAGGGAGGAACCGGTTGGACGTCGCCGAGAAGCTCACGAGGAACGCGATCAAGCAGGACACCGAGAGCCACATCGCCGTGGACGCGGAGGCGTGCCGGACCCGGTGCGCGGAGCGCCACTGCATCCGGGTCTGCCCGGCCGCCCTGTACGAGTGGAACGCCGAGGCGGGCCGGATGGTGGTGGAGCACGCGGGGTGCCTGGAGTGCGGCACGTGCCTCGTGGCGTGCCGCGAGGAGGCCCTGTCCTGGCGGTATCCCCGGGGCGGGTTCGGGGTGCAGTACCGGTATGGGTAGGGACAGCTGTCAGCCATCAGCGATCGGCCCTCAGCTGGGGCGAGAGCGGCTTCAAGCTGACGGCTGAGAGCTGACCGCTGATCGCTCGACAACGGAGGTTCAGGGTGAGCCGGAAGATCAAGGTTCTCGTGGCCAAGCCGGGGCTGGACGGGCACGACCGGGGGGCGAAGGTCGTGGCGCACGCCCTCAAGGAGGCCGGGATGGAGGTGATCTACACGGGGCTCCACCAGAGTGTGGAGGCCGTGGTGCAGGCCGCCGTGCAGGAGGACGTGGACGTGGTCGGCCTCTCGATCATGACCGGCGGACACCTCCCCATCTGCCGCAAGCTCGTGAAACTCCTGTCGGAACAGGGGGCGGGGGACAAACTCGTGTGCGTGGGCGGGGTCATCCCCAGCCGGGACTTCGAGACCCTGCGCAGCCTCGGCGTGAAGGGGATCTTCCCCGGCGGCACGCCGCTCGAACAGACCATCGGGTTCATTCGGGAGAACGTGACACGAACCGCGTGACGAGTGACGGGTGACAGGTGACGGGAACCCCCGCCGCCCCTCGTCACCCGTCACGGGTCACCGGTCACGGAGAAGCCCATGGACGTCGCCCGGTACGTGAAGGACGAGAAGGACCGCATCCGGGAGGTGACCCTCGCCTCGGGCATCGCGGTGAAGGCGAAGTACGGCCCCGAGGACCTGGCGGCGGCGGGCTTCGACTACGCCCGGGACCTGGGGGAGCCCGGCGAGTACCCCTTCACCCGCAACCTGTTCGCCGAGGGGTACCGGTCGCGGGAGTGGACCACCCGGCAGTACACCGGCTTCGGCACTCCGCGGGAGACCAACGAGCGCTTCAAGCTCATGATCGCCCACGGCCAGACGGGCCTCAACGTGGCCTTCGACCTCCCGACCCAGATGGGGCTCGACTCGGACCACCCCATGGCCGAGGGCGAGGTGGGTCGCGTGGGCATGGCGGTGGACAGCCTGAGGGACTTCGAGGTGGCCTTCGACGGCATCGACCTGCACCGGGTCGGCGCGGGGCTCACCATCAACGCCGTGGCCTCCATCATGCTCGCCATGTACCAGGCGGTGGGCGAGAAGCTCGGCTTCGACCGGACCCGGATCTCGGCCACACCCCAGAACGACATCCTCAAGGAGGTCATCGGCCGGGGCGCGTGGATCTACGCCCTGGACCCGGCGGTGAAGCTCATCGGCGACACCATCGAGTATTCCATCGAGGCCATGCCGCGCACCAACCCGGTGAGCATCTGCGGCTACCACATCCGGGAGTCCGGGGCCACGCCGTCCCAGGAGATGGCCTACGCCTTCGGCATCGCCAACGCCTACATCGACGAGGTGGTCGGGCGGGGCTACCACCCGGACCAGTTCGTGGGGCGCTTCAGCTTCAACCTGAACATCTTCGGCAACCTCTGGGAGCAGGTGGCCAAGTTCCGGGCCGGCCGCAAGGTGTGGGCCCAGAACCTGAAGGAGCGCTACGGGGTGCAGGACCCCCGGAACCTCTGGCTCCGGGGCCTCTTCGCCGGGGGCGGGTCCGGGCTCACCAAGGCCGAGCCGGAGAACAACATCATCCGGGGCGCGTACTACGCGCTGGCCGCCGCCCTCTCGGGTGCCCAGACCACGGCCCTCTGCTCCTTCGACGAGGCCTACACCATCCCCACGCCCCGCTCCGCGCTGCTGTCGCTGCGCACCTGCCAGATCCTCATGGAGGAGGTGGGGATGCGGGACACGGTGGACCCGCTCGCCGGCTCCTACTTCATCGAGACCCTCACCAAGCAGATGGAGGAGAAGATCCGGGAGGAGATGGCGGACATCGACGCCCGCGGGGGCATGCTCGCCTGCGTGAAGGACGGCTACGTGCAGCGCAAGGTGGCCCGTCAGGCCTTCGAGTTCGAGGCGGCCCTGGAGCGCGGGGAACTGGTCAAGGTGGGGGTGAACAAGTACGCCACGGAGGAGCAGCACGAGGTGGAGCTCCACGAGTACGACGAGTCGTGGTCCGAGGAGAAGCTCGCGGACCTCCGGGAGGTCCGCCGGACGAGGGACTCCAGCGCCGTGACCCGGACCCTCAAGGCCCTGGAGCAGGCGGCCGGCGAGGGGAAGAACGTGATGCCCTT
>CAZGRT010000044.1:0-29404 GCA_964528225.1 uncultured Thermodesulfobacteriota bacterium
CCGCCCCTCGCCTGCTCAGGTGCGCCGGAAGCGGGCCACGAAGAAGGCGTCTCCTTCGTAGTCCTCCAGGTCCGCGGCGAGGCGGAACCAACCCTGGTCCGCGCCGGGGACATCGAGCAGCGGCGTGTGCTCCCTTCGGTCCCCCGGCGGGGCTGGCGCGAACTCGGGGTGCCGCGCGGCGAACCCGCGCACCTGCTCGCCGTTCTCGCACTCCAGCAGGCTGCACGTGGCGTAGACGAGGACCCCGCCCCCCTGCACGAGTCCCGCGGCCCGGTCCAGGAGTTCGGCCTGCACCGCGACCAGTCGCAGGGCGTCCGCCTCGGACCATCGCCAGGCGACGTCCGGGTTTCTCCGCAGCGTGCCCGACGAGGAACACGGGGCGTCGACCAGCACCAGTCCGAAGGGGCCGAGTCGCTCTACTTCGGACAGACTCTCGACGGCCCGCACATTCCCCAGCCCCGATCGCCGGGCCCGCCGCCGCGTGTCGGCCAGGCGTCCGGGATCGACGTCGTGGGCGATCACGGACCCCTTTCCTCCCAGCATGGAGGCGAGCGCGAGCGCCTTTCCCCCGCCGCCGGCACAGAGGTCCAGGACACGCTCTCCCGGCTTGGGATCGCACAGGCAGGCCACGAGCTGGCTCCCCTCGTCCTGGACCTCTACCCGTCCCTCCCGGTACGGGGGGCTGGCCAGCACGTTGTGCCGCCCCTCCACCCGGATGCCCCAGGGACTGCGGTGGGTCGGCCGGGCGGGAAACCCCTCCGCGCGCAGGGCCTGCACCGCTTCGTCCCGCGGCCCCCGGTGGGCCTGCGCCCTCAACGTCAGGCCCTGGGGACGCTTGAGACGCGACAGCTCCCGCACGGCCGCCCCCACCGTCGACCACGGACCCCGGGCGAACCACCACTCGGGGACGGAGAAGAGGAGCGAAAGAGACCGCAGAACCAGGGGATCCGCACCGTCGAGGGACAGCCGGGCGGCGGCGGAGATCTGGGAGACCGCCTGCTCCCGGAGGCGCCCGAGGCGCTCCAGGGCGAGAACCCACGGGAGGGCTCCCTCGGGGAGGTGTGGCACCTTGCCGGGATCGCCGCGCTGCTGGTCGAGAAGCGCGAGGATCATCAGGTGGCCGTCGCCCGGCACCGCGTCGGGCAGGGCGAGGCGCAACGCCTCCCGGTTGCGCGCCAGACCGTAGACCGCGGTGCCGAGAAGCAGCCGGTCGCTCCGGCCCATGGCCTTGTGATGCTGCTGGTATCGGCGAAGCGCCCGATCCAGGGGCGCCCCTCCCCCGCACACGAGCTCCTCGAGGGACCCGGCGCTTCTCAGGATCCGCACGGCGTGGCGCAGGGACACGTCCTCCCCCGGACGCCCCCACCAGGCCCATCGGGGCCGCTCCCGGCGCTTCTCCCTATCGTGAGCCATTCATGCTCCATTTCCGGGACGTTGAACGTCTTCCGTTCCTGTGTCGTGTGGGGGAATTCCGTCGGGGCGCTCGGCCGCGGGACGAGGCTCGAAGAACTCGAACACCGTGCGGCCGTAGCGCCGTACCCGAACCAGGGGGAGGCCCTCGGTGCCGGGCGTGGGAGGCTCACTGTCCTCTCGCTGGACGACGACCACCCCCGCCGGGTTCAGGACCCCGCTGCGCTCCAGGGCCGTCAGAGCAGCCGCCTGCAGACCCTTCCCGTAGGGCGGCGCCACCACGACGACGCCGAAGGACATCTTCCGGGTCGCGAGGTCCGGCAGCACGCGAAGCGCGTCTCCCCCGACCACGCTCACCCGCTGCCCGACGCCGAGCTCTTCCGCGTTGGAGCGGATCAGCCGGGCCGCGGCTTCGTCGAGCTCGACGAACGTCACCGAGAAGGCCCCGTTGGACAGGAGCTCGAAGCCGATGGCCCCCGACCCGCCGAAGAGATCCAGCACGCGCGCTCCCCCGAGGCGCGGCCTCAGGATGTCGGTCAGGGCTTTCCGCAGCCGGGTCAGCAGCGGCCGTGTGCCCCGGCCCTCCGGGGTCCGGATCGCTCGGCCCCGGAGGCTCCCGGACACGACGCGCACGCCTTCGCTCGCTTTACGCATCAAACGGCCGCTCCCCGTCGTCAAAGCATTCCAGCCCGGCTGCGCGGAGCCCTTGCACCGCGGACCGGCCCTGATACGATGAAGCATCCGTCCTGCCACCGATAGCAAGGAGGTCTGCCATGAAGCCGGTCTTTCGTCGAATCCTCGTGGCCCTCGGGGCGCTGGCCGTGGGACCCCTCGCCGCTACGACACCCGGCGCCGCGGCGGAGAACGTGCAGGACATCCCCCGCCTCTTCGGAACGTTCAACCCGAAGCCGGGCGTGTGGTCCGAATACTCCGTGAAGGAGAAGGCCTCCGGCAAGACCTCCAAGATGCGCATGGCGATCGTCGGCGTGGAAGGCGACTCGTTCTGGTACGAGGTGGTGATGGAGGAGGCGGGGAGCCGCAACATCATCAAGATGCTGCTCAAGGGCAGCCCGAACGACCCCGACAACATCCAGCGCATGATCATGAAGAGCGGAGACAACCCGGCGACGGAGATGGCCAAGGACTTCGTGGCGATGGGGAGGAAGATGGCGGCCCACATGTTCGAGAGCCGGAGCGGGGTGCCCGCCGACCCCGGCACCGAACTGAAGCTGGAGACCGGCGAGAAGAGGCAGGTGAAGGTTCCTGCGGGAACCTTCGAGGCGACGCTCAAGAAGATCCTCGATGCACAGGGCAAGGTCCTGGCCACCTACGACTTCGAGCCGAGCGTGCTGCCCTTCGGCGTCATCACGTCCGACACGGAGCAGAGCGAGATGGTGCTCCTCGCCTACGGCAAGGATGCGAAGTCGATGATCACCGAGACGCCCATCCCCCTCTCCGGGCCTCCGAGCATGCCGGCCAACATGCCCCAGGGAATGCCGCCCGGCATGAAGCGTCCCGCCGGGAAGTAGGCGGGCGAGGCGGCGCCTGCGCAAACCGATCGGCCCGGGACGACTCCCGGGCCGATCGGCGTTTGTTCGGTCACGGTGCCGCGAAGAGGGGGAGGCTCAGACCAGTTCCAACCCGCTGAAGAAGAACGGGATCTCCTGCCCCGCCGTCTCCGGGGCGTCCGACCCGTGCACGGAATTGCGCTCGATGTCCACGGCGTAGAGCTTCCGCAGCGTTCCATCCGCGGCGTTGGCCGGATTGGTCGCCCCCATGACCTCCCGCCACTTGGCGATGGCGTCCTCCCGCTCGAGGCACAGCACCACCACCGGGCCGCCCGACATGAACTTCGTAAGGCTGTCGTAGAACGGTTTTCCCCTGTGCACAGCGTAGAAGCACTCCGCCTCGAGCTTCGAGAGGCGGATCTTCTTCATCGCCTTGACCGCGAAGCCCTCCTGCTCGATGCGGTCCAGGATCTTCCCGGTGATCCCGCGGGCGGTGGCGTCCGGCTTGATGATCGCAAGGGTCTGCTGAACGGCCATTCTTTCTTCCTCACTTGGGTTGGGGGGAATCTCCGGTGCGGAGATCCCGAGTGTCGGCTGTGTGCGCCCGGGGGCTAGCCCTCGCGCCGGGCCAGGATGTTCGCGCCGTTGTAGCGAGCCGCAGGCCCCAGGGAGGCCTCGATGCGGAGCAACTGGTTGTACTTGGCCACCCGGTCGGTGCGGCAGGGTGCGCCGGTCTTGATCTGCCCGGCGTTGGTCGCCACCGCGATGTCCGCGATGGTGGTGTCCTCGGTTTCTCCCGAGCGGTGGGAGATGACGGCCGTGTACCCCGCCTTGTGCGCCATTTCGATCGCCTGCAGCGTCTCCGTGAGCGTACCGATCTGGTTGACCTTGACCAGGATCGAATTGCCGACGCCCATCGCGATGCCGGAACGCAGGCGCTCCGTGTTCGTGACGAAGAGGTCGTCGCCGACGATCTGCACGGTGGAGCCCAGCGCTTCGGTCAGCGCGCGCCACCCGTCCCAGTCGTTCTCGTCCAGCCCGTCCTCCAGCGAGTAGATCGGGTAGCTCCCCGTGAGCCGCTTCCAGTAGGCCACCATGGCGGCAGCCTCCTTGCGGGGCTCGGATTCCGCGGCGAGGTAGTAGTGGTCTCCGCGGTAGAAGGAGCTCGCCGCCGCATCGAGGGAGATCAGGATCTGCTCGCCAGCCCTGTACCCGGCTCGTTCGATCGCCTGGAGGATGAGCTCGAGGGCCTCCTCGTTCGACCCCAGATCCGGGGCGAAGCCCCCTTCGTCCCCGATCGAGGTGCGGTGCCCCTTCTCCTTCAAGGTCTTCTTGAGGGCGTGGTACACCTCGGTGCCCATCCGGAGGCCTTCCTGGAAGGTCGGTGCCCCGACGGGCGCGACCATGAACTCCTGGATGTCCACGTTGTTGTCCGCGTGGGCTCCGCCGTTGAGGATGTTCATCATCGGAACCGGGAGCAGAGACGCGGGCGTTCCGCCGATGTAGCGGTACAGCGGCATCTCGCAGGCGTCGGCGGCCGCCTTCGCGCACGCCAGGCTGACGCTGAGAATCGCGTTGGCCCCGAGCCTCTCCTTGTTCTCCGTTCCGTCCACCTCGCACAGGCTGTTGTCGATCTGCACCTGCTACCGGACGTCGAAACCCAGCAGTTCGGGTGCGATGATCGAGTTGACATTCTCGACGGCCTTCAGGACCCCTTTGCCGAGGTACCGCGAATCGTCCCCGTCCCGGAGTTCCACCGCTTCGTGCTCGCCCGTGGAGGCCCCGGAGGGTACGGCCGCCCGGCCGACGATTCCGCTCGAGAGGTGGACCTCCGCCTCCACGGTGGGGTTTCCCCGGGAATCCAGGATCTCGCGGGCGATCACGTCGGTGATGCTGAACATGGTGCGTCCTCCCCTCTCGATCGAGTCCAAAGCCTCTGCGGGACGGGTGGAGAAAGCTTCCCCCGCCGAGCGGCCCCTCTTCTTACTCGACGCGCGGGTCGGAGTCAAGAAAAAGCCCGGAAATCCAGGTTTCTAGGCACCCGACCGGTGTGGTAGCCTCGGAGGGGAGACCACCAACGAGAGGGAGTGGGCCGTGACGCGTTTCGAGGTGGGAACCCCGCGCCGGGAGTGTCTCGTGGACGTCACCGACCGGACGGCAGCCGCGGTGAAGGAGGCGGGGATCGAAGCAGGCCTCTGTACCGTGTTCGTTCCCCACACGACGGCCGCGGTGACGATCAACGAGAACGCGGATCCCGACGTGGCTCGGGACGTCGTGGACTTCCTGGGCGAATTGGTGCCCCAGAGCACTCGGTTCCGCCACGCCGAGGGAAATTCCGACGCGCACGTGAAGGCGAGCCTGCTGGGCTCGAGCGTCCAGATTCCCGTGGAGGGCGGACGTCTCGTGCTCGGGACGTGGCAGGGGATCTACCTGGCCGAATTCGACGGGCCGCGGCGCAGGCAGGTGTGCGTGGTGGTGCAGGGGAGTTGACCGGATGACACCCTGTTCCGCTCCCTTCGTGCACGTGTTCCGGGGCGGGCTCCTCGAGAGCCTTCACCGCGGCCACCTCGCCGCGCTGCGCCCCGACGGATCCACCGTGGCGAACCTGGGAGATCCCGAGTTCCCCACCTTTCTTCGCTCCGCCGCGAAGCCCCTCCAGGCCCTGCCCGTCCTCGAGAGCGGCGCGGCGGACCGGTACGGGATCTCCCCCGCCGAACTGGCGCTCATGTGCGGCAGCGTCTCGGGGCAGGACTTCCACGTCGCGGCGGTCCGGAGCGTGCTGGGGCGAGCGGGGCTCGACGAGGCCCGCCTGGCCTGCGGGGTGCACCGCCCGAGCCACCGCCCCACCGCGCGCCGACTCCAGGAGGAGGGAGCCCCGTTCCTCCCCGTGCACAACAACTGCGCCGGGAAGCACGCCGCGATGCTCGTCCTTTGCGCCCACCGGGGCTGGGACACCGAGGGGTACACGGAACCCACGCACCCGGTGCAGCGGTGGATCCTGGAGACGGTGGCCGGGATGTGCGCCGTGGACCCGGCCGCCGTCGGGGTGGGCGTGGACGGTTGCGGGGTCCCCGTGTTCCGGGTGCCCTTGCGGAGCCTGGCCCGTGCCTATGCACGTCTGGCCGCCCCCGAGGCGGACCCGGGCCTGTCCGCCGAGCGGCGGGATGCCGTCCGGCGCCTGATGGCCGCTTGTTCGGAGCACCCGGAGATGGTGGCCGGGGACGACCGCGTCTGCACGGAGGCCATGCGGGCCGGAGCCGGGCGGTTCTTCGCCAAGACCGGCGCCGAAGGGTCCTACGGGATCGCGGTGTTCGGGAGGGAACTCGGAATCGCCTTGAAGATCGAGGACGGGGCGGCCCGCGCCGTGGACCCTGCCGCCGTGGAGGTCCTGCGCCAGTGCGGCGCGCTCGGCGCCGAGGGGGTACACGCGCTGCGCCGGTTCCACCGACCGCGGGTGCTCAATCACCGGCGCGAAGAGGTCGGCGAGATCGTTCCCGTCCTGGACCTGGGCGGCGCCCTGCTCCCCTGAGCGGGGTGGATCTCCCCTCCCGGGATCGCCCTCCCCTACCCCGATTCCGGAACCTGATACTCCAGGTGGCGCACCAACCGGAAGAAGTCTCCATCCCGGGGGACGAACCGGACCCGGGTGACGAGGGTGTCGGGGTCGATGAGGTCGGCGAAGGGAACGTATTTCAGGTTCAGCTGGCCCTCGACGCTGACCATCACGCCGTCCTGCCCTTCCTCCACCAGGGCCCGGTAGGCCCCGTAGCCGAGTTGGGTCCCCAGGAGCACGTCGAACGCCGACGGCGAGGCGCAGCGCACCTCGTAGCCGATCTGCCGGTAGGTCACGTGGAGCTTCCCCCCCGTCCTCTCGCGGTAGATGCGCTCCGCGCGCTCCGCCAGGAGGCGGCCCACCTGCGCCGTGGAGAAGACCACGTTCCCGTGCCTGTCCCGTTCCGCGGGTTTCATGTGCTCCGGGAGCCGGTCGACGAGCCCCTCCGCGACGCAGACCACCCCGTAGTTCTTCCCTTCGGAGGCCCGGCTCTCCATGAGGTCGGCGATCTCCCCCGCCACGGCGTCCGGGTCGATCTCGCCGTCGAACTCCTCGACGCTGATCATGCGGGTGGCCTCTCCCGCGATGCCGGCGGCGTAGGTGAGCCACCCCGCCTTCCGACCCATGATCTCGAGAACGAACCAGCGGGGAGCGCTCTTCGCATCGGCAACGATGTTTCGGATGACGACCGCCGCGAAGTGCGCCGCCGAGGTGAACCCGAAGGTCCAGTCGATCCCGTAGTAGTCGTTGTCGATGGTCTTGGGGAGGTGGACGATCCGGACCCTGCGAAGGGTCGGGTCGAGTTGCTGGAGGGTGTGGAGGTAATTGGCGGTCTTCAGCGTGCCGTCGCCGCCGATGGACACCAGGCCGTCCACGCCGTGGTAGTCGAGCGCGCGGCAGACCCTGCGAAGGCCTGCGGAGCACTCCGGGTCGAGGAGGTCGGCCCGACTCTTGACGCCTCGGCCGGGGTCGGCCCGTGAGGTGCGGATGAGGATGTCCGGACGGTTGCGGATCCCGCTCACGTCCCCCCGGGTGAGGCGCACGTAGTGAACCCCCTCGACGGGCGGGGCCTCCGGGTCGAACTGGTGGAGGAACTCGTACCCCTGCAGGAATCCGAGCACCTCCACGCCGGCGTTCAGGAAGTTCAGCGCTGCCGCCGAGATGACGGCGTTGGCCGAGGGCGCCGGCCCTCCCGAGAACAGGATACCGACCTTGCGGATCTCCGCCTCCATGAGTCCTCCTTTGCGGGTGCCGTGCTTCCGCGGCCTTCGGGGGCGAACCGCGGTGGCGTCCGGTGTGCCGGAAGGATACCATGGCGCCGTGCGCTTGCCGGCACTGCGACGAGGTCCCGCAGGCCGTTGCAGGAGTCTCTCCCGACCCCGGAGATCCCCACCCATGGAGTTCCGCCTCGCCACCTTCAACCTGGAGAACCTGGGCATTCGCCCGGAGGAGGCCTCGCCCCGGGCTCAGCGGTGGCTCGAGCTCCACATCCAGAGTTTGCGCGCCACCATCCGGCAGGTGGACGCCGATGCCCTCGCGTTCCAGGAGCTCCTGGACCCCGAACTCCTGCCCGTGGTGACGGAGGGCATGGGGTACCGCCACGCGGCCGTGGGGGAACGGGCCTCCAGCCCCCTTCTCTGCGGGGTCGTGTCCCGCCACCCCCTCTCCGACGTCCGGGGCGTGGCTTCCGGCGCCGACATCTCCGTCCTCGACTCGAAGTCGGGCATCGAGGTCACGGTGCGGGGCGCCTTCAGCCGCGGAGCCCTCCAGTTGCACTGCGAGTTCCCGGGGCTCACCTGCACCCTCTTCGTGGTCCACTGGAAGTCGAAGATCCCCTCCTTCACCCCCCTGCGGCGACCGGAGGGCGAGCCCTGGGAGTCGTTCGGCGACGCCGGCGAGGGCCGTCTGGTGACCGAGGCGAAGCGCCTTGCCCAGGCCGTGCAGATGCGCAGGCTGGTGGACCGGGTCTTCGAACGCGACGCCGGGGCCAAGCTGGCGGTGCTCGGGGACTTCAACGACCTCCTGGAATCGGAGGGCGTGAGGATCGTGCAGGGGGATGCCCGAGCGTGCTCCAGTCCGAGCCTGTCGGCCCGGGAGCTGTGGGCCTGTGAATTGTCGCTCCCGGAGGAACGCCGATTCACCCAGATCTACCGGGGGCGACGGGAGATGCTCGACCACATCCTGTTGTCGCCGGAGTTCGTTCCCCACTTCGCCGGAGCGGAGATCCTCAACGAATCCCTTCGGGAAGCGACCGAGGGCGGGGAGGACGACTTCGACGACCCCGGCTCGGACCACGCCCCCTTCGTGGTCACCCTCCGCTCTTAGTGCCGCGTTCCCGAAGCAAGGTTGTATTCGAACGCCCCGGCATCCCGTCCCGCTACGTTGCTCGTCGGTCGAATCCTGCCCGGTATTCTCGCTCCTCGCGCCTTGCGGGACCGGGCGCCAGAATGCTCTCGCTACGTAACCCTACTTCGAGAGCGCGGCACTAGCGGACGCGCAGGGGAATCTCCGGACGCGGAACCCACCTCGGATACTCCACGGCGGGGCGACCGACGGTGAGGACTACGTAGGGGGTGTCCCCCCCCGGCACCCCGACGTCCCGCGCCAGGCCACTCCGGCGGCGCAGCGCTGCGGAGGCGTAGCCGATGTAGCAGGTGCCCAGGTCGAGGCTGGGCGCCAGCAGCGTGGCCTGGGAGGCGGCGAGGGCGCAATCGACCTCCGCGGTCTCGGACGCCGGGGCGTGGAAGATCAGGATGGCCGGCGCTCGGTGGAAGAGGGGGTCCTCTCCCCGGAGGATGCGGGCCTCGGCCCGGCGTGCGCTGAGGAGCGCCTCCTGGATCTCCCGGAGGCCGCGCGGCCCCACCCAGAGCCGCAGCAGCGCTCGTCCTCCCCTCCCCTCCGCGAGCCGGAAGATCCTCCGGTAGAAGGCGAGCAGCCCCTCCCGGAGCGCCTGCCGGGACGATTCGCTCAGGAGCGCGACGCACCCCACCTGCCGCGCGTTGTGCCCCGTGGGAGAGTGTCGGGCGGCCTCCAGCAGACGGCCCAGGGCTTCCCGAGGGACCGGTTCTTCTCGGTACACCCGGACGGAGCGGCGGCCGCGCAGCCACCCGAGCACCGTGTCCGGCTTGGGGGGCGGCATCGAGGGGGGAAATTCCTCGGCTCCGAACCCGGCGAGGGCGATCGCTCCGGCGGGACACACCGCCACGCACTGCCCGCACCGGATGCACGACGCCAGCCCCTCGTCATCGACGGCGGGAGGCCCCCCGCTCTCCGAGCCCGTGAGCACGCGCTGGGGGCACGTGACGACGCAGCGCCCGCACCGGGCACATCGCTCCTCGTCGACCCGGATCGCGCCGGCGCTCAAACCCCCGCCTCCGCGTCCGGGTGGAACTGCGGGAAGTAGCACTCGAGCAGTCGGCAGGCGTGGCCGAACCGCTCTCGGTACGCGCTCCGGGCTTCGCTCGCGGACCGGCCTTCTCCCAGGAACGCCGCCACGAGCTTCACGTTGGCCTCCTTGGCGGCGGTCGGGCCGCCCCGCCCCACGATCTTGAAGTGCGTGACACCCGCGTCCCTGAGGCCCTGGATGCCGCAGAGTCCACAGGCGAGGCGGCGGTCGGCACAGCCCCAACGCTGGTGCCACCGGGAAAGCGGGTGCGAAGCCCCCAGGGGTTCCCCGGACTCCCGCTCCAGGGCGTAGGGGATCTCGCAGGGCCACCGGCGAGAGGGATGGGTGTGCTGGAACGTGCAGTAGCCCTCCTCGTTCGGGCACTTCCCGATCAGCACGAAGGCCTCGAAGGTGAGGTCGGGATGCTGCCCCACCATCTCGACCATCTCTTCCAGACGGAGGTGCCGGGGAAGCACCACCCGGGTCACTCCGAACCGCCGGAAGAACTGGACCGCCCAGCGATTCAGCGGGCCGGCCATGGTGGAGAGTGTGACCTCCAGGGACAGCCCCGCCCGCCCCAGTCGCGCCAGGAGCCCGAGGTCGCCGGCGATGACCCCTGCCACCCCCCAGGACGCCGCCCGCTCGAGGAAGCCCATCAGCGCGGGGTAGTCGGCGGGGTCGTACAGGGGGGCGTTGAGGGCCAGGTGAAGGGGCAGCCCCAGGTCGCGGGCGCGCCCCGCCGCCTCGGCGAACTGGGCTTCGTCCGCGAACTGCGCCGAGTCGAAGGTCCGTTGGTTCGCCGAGCGGGTCATGGAGTCCCACGCGTCCGGCCGGACCCCGCCGTACAGTTCGTGGGCACCGGCCCGCGCGAGGACCTCCACCTCCGAGACGCGGTCCACGGGCGCGAGGATGCGGGCCTTCTCCGGGGCCGAGGGGCTCAAGGCGGTTGCCATGGGGGAAGGATACTACAGAGCGGGCTGGGGAGGGGACGTCCGCTCGGGCTCCGGCAGTAGACTACTCAGCGGACGCCGCGGGGCTTCCAGAGCTTCTCGTAGCGTCTGTCCCACCAGGAGGAGTCCTCGTCGCGGCCCAGGGCCTCGCCGGCGATGAACAGCGCCAGGGTCGGCTCCGGGTCGGACGACCCGATCCCGAACGGGTCGCGGTCTCCCACCGCCTCGACGACGGTGTCCAGCGTGGAGAGCGTGACACGCTCGTCCGCACACGCGATGCGCTCGAGCAGAGCGACCGGCACGTCGACACCGAAACCGGCTCGGAGCTCTGCCACCAGTTCCGGGAGCGGCCTGTCGTTCATGTAGAGGACGAGCGTGTGCCCCGGCCTCGCGTACGCGCCCGGCCGCACCCTCCCCCCGTCCCGGGCGAAGGCCCGCGGGCTGGTCAGGACCGTGGCGTGCGCCGTGCCCGGAAGGTCGAAGGTCTTTCGCAGGAGCGCCGCCGCAGCCTGGTGGGCGCCGATGCCCGGCGTGACCCGCGCGCGGCTCCCGAAGTGGGCGACGAAGGACTGGAACGGACAGAAGGAACTGAAGTCTCCGGGGAGCAGGAATGCCACGGGGCCGGCGGAGAGCCTCGCCTCCACCCAGGCGACGACTCCGGCGTGGGGAAAACGGAAGGGGCTTTCCACCTCCTTGCCCCTCAGCAGTGCGGCAAAACTCTCCTGGAAGGTCGCAGGAGCCAGAACGCTCGGGCAACGCGCGAGGGCGGCGGCGCCCCCGCACGTCAGGAGGTCCGGGTGCCCCGGGCCGGCGCCGATGAACTCGACCCGGTTCGGCTCACCCACCAAAGAGCCGGGAGAAGAATCCCTTCTTCTTCGGCGCCTCCTCCTGCATCCCGCCCTGTCCCTGCGAGGCGGCAGCGAGCGTCCCGATGATCACCTGGCTGGCGCCCGGCGCCTGGACCCGGACGACCACCTGGAGTTGGACGTCCTCCAGCCCGGCCGGCAACTCCACGTCGAGGGGGACGTTCAGCGTGAGGGACTTCGTGCCCTCCCCTCCCACCGGCACCACGGCGGAGCGCTCCACGGCCATGCCGTTCACCCGGCCCGCAGCGGGTGCCGCCGGGGGGGCGACCGGCGATGCCGCGGCGGGCGGCGCCGGCGAAGGAGCCGGCTGCTGTTCCGGCGCCTTGGGGGTGCGGGCCGCAGCCGGAGCGTCGGGGGCCGCTGCCTGGCGCTCGGGGCCTCGCTTCTGCTTGTGCTGGATGTCTTCCAGGACCAGCTTGCAGGTGGTCTTCATCGCCTCCATGATCCCCATTCCGGTGGTCGCGGAGGTCTCGAAGTCCGGCACGCCCCGGGGGTTCAGTCGTGCGCGCATCTCCTCGACGGAGAGGGCCCCAGGCATGTCGCGCTTGTTGTACTGGATGCAGAACGGCGCGGTCTCCCAGTCGACCCCGTGCGCCTTGAGGTTCTCCTTGAGGTTCTCCAGGCTCTCCAGGTTCTGCTCCATCATCCCGGGCTGGGAATCCGCGACGAACACCACCCCGTCGGCTCCCTTGAGGACGAGCTTCCGGGTCGTGTTGTAGAAGACCTGACCGGGGACGGTGTAGAAGTTGAACTTGACCTTGAAGCCACCGATCTGCCCGAATTCGACGGGGAAGAAGTCGAAGAAGAGCGTCCGATCCGTCTCGGTGGCGAGACTCACCAGCTTGCCCTTGTTCTTCGGGCTGATCTTCGTGTGGATGTACTGGATGCTGGTAGTCTTTCCCGACAGCCCCGGACCGTAGTACACGATCTTTGCCGTCATTTCCCGGGCCGCGTAATTGAAGATCGCCATGTGTCTGCCCCTTCCTTCAGATGGCCCTTCGCCTTAGGTGCAAGAGGTACTCCACGTTTCCCTTCTTGGCGCCAACGACCGGAGACTGGATGCGCGCCAGAACGTCGAACCCGATTCCTCGCGCTGCCTCCTCGATCTCGTCCACGGAACGGGACCTCAACTGCGGGTCCCTCACCACTCCCCCCTTTCCCACCTGTCCCCGGCCCACCTCGAACTGGGGCTTCACCAGGGTCACCGCCTCCCCCCCCGGCCGCAGCAACTCTCGGACCTTGGGGAGGACGAGCCGCAGCGAGATGAAGGAGGTGTCCGCTACGGCCAGGTCCACGGGCTCCGGAATCCGGGCGGAATCGAGAGTGCGCACGTTGCACCGCTCGAGACTCACGACCCGCGGGTCCTCCCGCAGCTTCCACGCCAACTGCCCGTAGCCCACGTCGACGGCATAGACCCTCCGGGCACCCCGCTGGAGCAGGCAGTCGGTGAAGCCGCCGGTGCTCGCTCCCACGTCCACGCAGGCCTTGCCGCCGGGGTCGATGCCGAAGGCGTCGAGTGCGGCCGCCAGTTTGAGCCCTCCCCGGCTCACGTAGGGGTTGTACTCCCCCTTCAGTCGAATCGAAGCTTCCGGCGAAACCCGATCACCCGGCTTCTCCGCCCGGTGGTCGTCCACCACCACCAACCCCGCGAGCACGAGGGCTTTCGCCCTCTCGCGGCTCTCGGCGAATCCCCGAGAAACCAGCACCTGGTCGAGCCGCGCCCCCTTCATTGCCCTGCAGGTCGGGCCGCCTCCTCGATGGCCCGGGCGATTCCGTCGGCGTCGAGACCCACTTCCCGGCGCAATTCCCCGGGACTCCCGTGTTCGACGAAACGGTCCGGAAGCCCGAGCATCCGGACGGTCCTCGGCAGGCTTCCCGCCTCCGCCAAGGCCTCCAGCACGGCCGACCCGAACCCGCCAGCCACGACGTTCTCTTCCACCGTGACGAGCCCTGCGGCCTTGCGGGCGATCCGCCCGAGGGCGTCTCGATCCAGCGGCTTCACGTATCGGGCGTCGAACACGCAAGCTTGAGCGCCATTTTTCGCGGCCCCGCGCGCGCCCTCCACTGCCGCCTCCAGCACCGTGCCTGCGCAGGCCACCAGCACGTCGGCCCGGTCGGGGTCTCCCCACGCGATCCGGCCGCTGCCGACGGGCATCCGCGTGGGCTCGGGAGCCATGGGAACGCCGGTGCCGCAGCCTCGTGGATAGCGCACGGCGGCCGGCCCCCCCAGTGCCACGGCCGTGGCCAGCGCGTGCTGCAGCTCGTCCTCGTCCGAAGGAGCCAGGATCGTCACGCCAGGCACGTGACGCAGGTAGGACAGGTCGAGGGCCCCATGGTGGGTCGCGCCGTCCGCCCCCACCAGACCGGCCCGGTCCAGGGCGAAGACCACCGGGAGGCCCTGGAGCGCGACGTCGTGGACCAACTGGTCGTAGGCCCGCTGGAAGAAGGTGGAATACACCGCCACGACGGGCACGAAACCCTCGGCCGCGAGGCCGGCCGCGAAGGTGACGGCGTGCTGCTCCGCGATGCCCACGTCGAAGAACCGCTCGGGGAAGCGCTCCCGAAACAGGTCGAGACCGGTCCCCTCCGGCATCGCGGCTGTGATCGCCACGATCTTCGGGTTCTCCTCCGCCAACCGCACCAGCGTCCTGCGAAAGACCTCGGTGTAGGATGGGGCCGCATCGCTACCCTTCCCGGCACACCGTCCGTCGCACGGGTCGAAGGGCCCCACGCCGTGAAAATCCGTGGGGCGGTCCTCTGCCGGGGGAAATCCCTTTCCCTTGCGCGTGATGACGTGCACCAGCACGGGTTTCCGGAACTTCCGCACGTTCTGGAACGCGCCGAGGAGGTGCCCCATGTTGTGGCCGTCGATCGGTCCCACGTATGTGAAGCCAAGCTCCTCGAAGAGCATTCCCGGCGAGAGGAACCCCTTGACGTGTTCCTCCACGCGCTTCGCAATGCGCGCCACGGCTCCCCCGAAGCTGGGGATGGAACGCAGGAACTCGGTGACGTCCTTGCGGAAGCGGGAGTACAGGTCTCCGGTCAGGATGCGGGACAGGTACGAGGAGAGCGCGCCGACGTTGCGCGAGATGCTCATCTCGTTGTCGTTGAGGACCACCACGAGGTCCCGGTCCGTGTGCCCCGCGTGGTTCAGTCCCTCGAAGGCGAGGCCTGCCGTGAGGGAGCCGTCTCCGATGACGCTCACGACCTTGCGGTCGCCTCCCGAGAGATCCCTCGCCACCGCCATCCCGAGTCCGGCCGAGATCGAAGTGGACGAGTGCCCGGTGCCGAAGGCGTCGTGAGGGCTCTCGCTCCTCCGGGGGAACCCGGACAGCCCGTCGCGTTGGCGGATCGTGCAGAACCGGTCGCGCCGGCCGGTGAGGATCTTGTGGGCGTAGCACTGGTGGCCCACGTCCCAGATGATGCGGTCCTCCGGCGAACGGAACACGGCGTGGAGGGCGACGGTGAGCTCGACGACGCCCAGGCTGGAGGCCAGGTGCCCGCCCACCGGGGACAGGTGCTCCAGGATGTGCGCCCTGACCTCCGCGGCCACCTGCTCCAGGTCCTCCCGCGAGAGGTCCCGGAGATCCTCCGGGCCCCGAATCCGGGGAAGGATGGTCCGAGGGGAGTCGGCCATGGTCAGTTCCGCCGCTCGACCACGAACCGCGCCAGCGCCCGCAGGGGTTCCCCGCGAGCGCCGTAGGGTTCGAGGGTGGCGATGGCCTCCCCCATGAGATCCTGTGCCCGCCGCTTGGACTCCGCCAGGCCGAGCAAGGCCGGGTAGGTCGCCTTGGAAAGGCCCTGATCGCTGCCGACGGGCTTCCCCAGCACGTCGGTGGCGCCTTCCACGTCGAGCACGTCGTCCGCGATCTGGAACGCCAGGCCGAGCGTGGCCCCGTACCTCTCCAGACGCTGCACGTCCTCCTCGCCGGCACCTCCGGCGACCGCCCCCACCGCCACCGCCGCGCGGATGAGGGCTCCGGTCTTGTGGGTGTGGAGGAACTCCAGGGTGGGAAGGTCGAGCCGGATCCCCTCGCTCTCCAGGTCCAGGGCCTGGCCCGCTACCATCCCGGCGCTTCCGGCAGCCCGCGCGATCTCGCCTACGATCCTCACCACCCGATCCGGCCCCAGAAGCGCGATCACCTCCGGCCGGGTCATGACCGAGAACGCGTCGGTGAGGAGCCCGTCGCCGGCGAGTATGGCGATCCCGTCGCCGAAGACCACGTGGTTGGTCGGCTTGCCCCGGCGAAGGTCGTCGTCGTCCATGGCGGGGAGATCGTCGTGGATCAGGCTGTAGGTGTGGATCATCTCCAGGGCCGCTGCACAGGGGACCGCCTCCCTCCCGCGCCCTCCCACGGCCTCGTAGGCCGCGAAGCAGAAAGCGGGGCGGATTCGCTTTCCCCCGGCGAAGAGGCTGTAGTGCATGGCCTCGAAGAGCCGAGCCGGAAAGGTTTGGGGCGAGGGGAGGACCTCTCGGAGAAACGCCTCCACCTTGGTTCGGCAGGAGTCCAGGTATGCCTCGAGATCCAGGGCCATCAGTCTCCAGCCCCCTGGTCCAGGGGTTCGGAGATCACGCCGCCGGAAGGGTCTCGGCGCAGGACTTCGACCCTGCGCTCCGCCTCGTCGAGGCGTTGGTGGCACTGGCGTGCGATCTCCACCCCCTCCTCGAACGCTGCGATGGAGCGTTCGAGGTCCAACTCCTCGGATTCGAGGGATCTCACGATGGTCTCGAGGCGGGCGAGAAGATCTTCGAACTTCGCGGGCGCGGGGCTCTTCGGCAAGGGCGGGGACTCCTCGACAGTGGGTTCGGGCGGAGGGCCCGGGCGGTTGGGAGACTGGCCGGCGGCAACCCGGCACGGCGGCTTGCCGAGAGGCCAAGGACTGAATTATTCGACCCGGCATTTCGGCGAGTCAAGGAGTTTCCCCCCCTCCGGCAGCCCCTCCGCTGGCACGCAGGAGGCTCATCGGATCGACCTTCACCCCGGCGACGTAGACGCCCCAGTGCAGGTGCGCCCCGGTCGAGCGACCGGTGGAACCGACTCGGCCGAGGGTCGTCCCGGGCGCCACGACCTGCCCTTCCCGAACGGCCACCGACTCCAGGTGGAAGAACGCCGTGATGAGCCCCAGGCCGTGATCGACGAGTACCGTGTTTCCGGTGTAGAAGAAGTCCCCGACCAGGGCCACCCTCCCGGTCTCCGGACTCCGGACCGGGGTGCCCTGCGGGGATGCGATGTCCAGGCCCGAATGATAGCTCCGGGGCTTCCCGTTGTAGAAGCGCCGCACCCCGAAGGGGCTCGAGACCGGGCCATCCGTGGGCACACGGAAGGCGCCCTCCCACAAACGGGTCGGGGAGCGACCCCCCAGGGCCGAGGCGATGCGGGCCGCCTCCCGTGCGGCCCGGTCCTGGTCTTCCTGGGAGAGCGTCACCATCCGCTCGCTGACCGTGAGGCGCTGCTCCGGATCGTGGCGTTGCCCGAGCATCACGGGAGCCTCCAGGAGGAGAGTTGCGGGCTCCCCTGCCCCGTCGAGCGTCACCGCGACATCCCGGGCGCCGGCGTCCGCGTCTCTCTCCGCCGCCACCAGCGCCTCCCATCGACCCCCGTCGCGCCACGCCGGAAACGTCCGGCCGTCGAACCCCACCTCCACGGCCGACGCGGCCTCGGCGCCGCGGATCACGACCGTGAACACCTCGCCGGGAAGAGGGTGCGGAGGGATCGCCTCGACGGAGACCCCCGCCCAGGCCGCGCCGGCCACGGCGAAGACCAGGAACCAGGCGCCGATCATCCTCGTCGTCATTCCTCTCGGACCTCCTGCCCCCCGGAGTTCACCACCGCCTCCAGCGCCTGTTCCAGCGCGGCAACGCGCGAGGGCTCGAGGAGCTTTTCGCCTTCCGCCGTTTCCACGTAGAAGGAGTCCAGGACCTGCTCGAGGGTGGTTGCGATCTTCGCCAGTCGCAGGTTCAAGCCCTGGGCCGCCAGGGTGCGCGCCACGTCGTAGAGCAGCCCCACGCGGTCCGCCGTCTGCAGATCGACGACGGTGAACCGCTGGGACGCTTCCTGGTCCACGCGGATGCGGGTGGGGACCGCCGGCCGCCGCCGGGGTAGGCCGCCCCGCGGCCGCAACCGGTCCCCGAGGGCCTGGCCCAGGGTCTTCCTCCCGGCCAGCACGTCCTCCACGTCTCTCCTCCACCCTTCACGGCGCTGCTCCTCGAGGTCGTCTCCCGCAGGGCCCGACACGTGCAGGCAGTCCACCACCCATCCGTCTTCCCGCGTGTTGAGCACGGCGGAGAGGACGTTGATCCGGTGCGCGGCCAACAGCCCGGCGATCTCCGCGAAGAGGCCCGGACGATCCCTCGCCACCACCAGGACCTCGGTGTATCCCTGGGCGGTCACGGGGCGGAAGGAGATGACCGGCGTCTTTCCCCGCCCCTTGAAAGCCGCGAAGTGTCTCGCCAGCGCGTCGAGGGGGTTCGCCAGGAGGTACTGGGGGTGCTCCACACCGGACAGGAACGCTTCCACCTCGGCGGGCGGTTCGGCGGCGAGCAGGCGCCGGAGCCTTTCCCGGACCGCTTCCACCCGCTCTCGGGCGCGCTTCCGGTCCGTCCCTTCCCTCGACTCCAGGGCACGGAGCGCCTTTTCGTACAACTCCCGGAAGAGGAGGTCCTTCCACGCCGTCCACGCTCCCGGTCCCACGGCCCGGATGTCGGCCACCGTGAGCAGGTAGATCATCTTCAGTCGCTCGGCCTCCCCCACCTCCTGCGCGAACGCCCGGATCAGATCCTCGTCGTGGAGGTCGCGCCCCTGGGCGGTGCGGGACAGCACGAGGTGCTTCTCCACCAGGAAGACCAGGTCCTCGCGGTCCCGTGGAGTCAGGCCCATGCGCTCCCCCACGGCCAGAGCGATCTCTCCTCCCCGTTCGGCGTGGGCTCCCCCGCCCTCCCCCTTTCCCACGTCGTGGAGAAGCGCCGCCAGGTAGAGGATGTCGGGCCGCTCCAGTTCTCCGCTCAGCCGGGTGAGCAGGGGGAACTCCTCCGCGTACTCCCCCCGCGCGATGCGCCTCAACTCCTGGACGGCGAACAGGCTGTGGACATCCACCGGGAAGCAGTGGTTGAGCTCTCGCTGCACGCGGCAGAAGATTCGGGAGAACTCCGGGATGAACCGGTCGAGGAACCTCACGTCGTGCATCCGGAGCAAGGTCGTCGCCACCCGCCTGGGGTGCCGGAGGATCTTGAGGAACAGTTCGACCGCGTGTGGGTCCCGGCGGAAGCGGTCGTCGACCCGGTGCAGGTTCGCGCGGATCACCTCCAGGGCTTCGGGGGACAGGTCGACGCCGTGGGTCTGGGCCACCTCGAAGGCTTCCAGCATCGCCAGGGGGCGCTTCTCCACGGCGGGTGGGCTAAGATAGACCTCCCCGCGGCGCACCCGGACCCCCGGAACCACTTCCCGGGCCCCCGCGGCCTGCGGCCGCGGGACGAGTCCTGCCGTTGCGCGTCGAATCACCGCGCCGGCGAAGTGCGTCACGCGGTTCGCGCACTCGTAATACGCCTGGAGGAACCGCTCCACGCCCGGGATCGTCCCGTCGTCCGGGTATCCGAAAAACGGTGCCGCTTCGTCCTGGAACTCGTAGGTCAGGCGGTCTTCCCGCCTCCCGGCGAGGAAATGGAGGTGGTTCCGGACCCGGAGCAGGAACTCCCGGGCCTCCTGCAGCGCCGCCAGTTCCCCCGGGGGGACGGCACCCCTCTGAAGGAGTTCGTCGGGAGACCGGGCCTTGAAACGAACCTTCGCCACCCAGAGGGCCGTGTGGATGTCGCGAAGCCCGCCCGGACCCTCCTTCACGTTGGGTTCCAGGAGGTACACGGTGCTCCCGAACCGTTCGTGGCGGGCCTCCATTTCCGCCAACTTCCCTTCGACGAACGGTCGGACACCGCGACCGAAGATCTCCTGCTCCAGCACGAGGCGTTCGTAGCCGGCGAAGAGGCCTCGCGTACCCTCCAGGAAACGGCCCTCCAGAAGACTCGTCCGGCTGCGGGAGTCCTCCCGGGCGACCCGAAGGTTCTCCTCCGGCGTCCTCGCGACGCATTGCACATCGAGGCCCGCGTCCCAGAGCGGGTAGAGGATCTTCTCGACCAGGGACGTGAGGTCCGCGCCGTGCCCCTGGAGGACCAGGATGTCCAGATCCGACTGGGGCGAGAGTTCCTCGCGGCCGTATCCTCCGAGCGCCAGAAGGGAGACGCGCCCCAGGTCGTCCCCGTGCTCGCGCAGGGCCGCGCGAAAGAGCCCTACCACCGCGTGGTCCATCCAGCGGGTCCAGACGCGGACGACCTCGCCCCCCCCCGCACCCGCTTCGTGAAGCAGCCGTGCCCGGTGCCGCGCCTCCACGACCCACCGCCGCACCCGTTGCGCGCGATCCGCATCGTCGCCGAGGAAGGCGACCATCGGTTCCCAGGGTGCCTCGGCCTCCCGTGCGGCCGCGAGTCGCTCGTCCCACGCCGCGGCCTCGACCGGGTCGGTCGCGGGGCCAGGCTTCATGTGCCCTCCTGAAAGGTCTCGATCCCTGCGGCGATCGCTTCGGCAGCCTGACGCCGGAAGGCGGAGTCGCCGAGTAGCCGGGCCTCCTCGGGATGCGTCAGGAAGGCCGTCTCGACGAGCACGGCGGGCATGAAGGCTCCGGCCAGGACGTAGAAGGGCCCGCGCTTCACCCCGAGGTCGCGCAGCCCCCGTTTCATCTGCGACAGACGGCCCACCAGCGCCGCCTGGAGGTCCTCGGCAAGCCGCCGGGACTCCCTCACCTTGGCCGTCAGCACCACGTCGGCCAGGATGTGCTCCATCTCGTCCACCTCTCCCCCGCCGTTCTCTCGCGCCGCGAGTCGGCGCGCCGCGCGGTCCGTCGCCCGTTCCAGATAATAGGTCTCGACGCCTCCGGCCCGACGGGACGGGCTGGCGTTGGCGTGGATGGAGATGAACAGGTCCGCCCCGAAGGCGTTCGCGATCGCCGTCCGCTGCTCGAGGGCGAGGGTCTGGTCCCCTTCCCGGGTGAGCCGGACCTCCCACCGTCCGTCCTCCCGAAGCCGCGCGGCGACTTCCCGCGCGATGGAGAGCGTCACGTCCTTCTCACGGATCCCCCGCACCCCGATGGCTCCCGGGTCGCGGCCCCCGTGCCCCGGGTCGAGCACGACCCGGAGGCGGCGCCCTCCCGCCTCTCCCGCACCCCCGGGAATCAGGTTCGCCACCGGGTCGCCGGAGGGTGCCCCGGGAAACACATCCACCACGAGGCGCGCCGGCGCGTCGAGGGGAAAAGCCCGAAACGCCCCCGGCGACTCCAGATCCAGAACGATCCGGACCGTGCGTGGATCGTTCTGGCCCGCGCGCACCTGCCGCACCACCCCGTCGCCCACCGTCGCGCAGGGCGCGCAAGCTCCCGACAGGCTCGCGTTGGCCAGGTCCAGGTACACGCGGTCCCGCCTGCCCGCACCCGGGTCGGCCGGGAGGCTCCGGACCTGGAAGGGAACCGCCGCCGAGAGGTCGAGCACCACCCTCGTGTACCGCGGGCCCGAGTAGAAGCGAACCCCCAGGACCTCGGCCCTGCTTCCCAGCCGCGCCAGCCTCCTGCGCGCCGCCGACGCCATGTCTCCGGAGCCGTGCCGCTCCAGGAGGCGCTCGTAGTAGCGCCGTGCGCCGCCCTCGTCGCCGCCGAATTCGAGGAGGCGCCCGGCCCGGAGGAGGCCGTCGTCCGCGAGCGTCGAACCCGGGTAGGACCGGGCGAGGCCGTCGTAGGCCTCCACGGCGCCCGCCTCGTCCCCCGCCTCCCCCGAGTGCCCGTGCGCGCGCTCCAGGCAGAGGCCCGCCATGTAGAGTCCATCTGCCGCCCGAGCCGACGTCGGCGTCTCCCTCGCCACGGCAGCGAAGGCGGCGGCGATCGCCCTCCACACCCCGGCCGTGGGCCCTCCCCCCTCCTCCTGCACGAGGGCCAGGTAGCGGGTTCGGGCTTCCTCGTAGCGGGTGACCCCCGGGTCGGCGGCTACCGCCACGCCGACCCAGGCGAGCGCCGCTGCTGCCGCGACGGCGAACGCGCGGCTCACGGGAGCACCCCGCGGAGAGAGCCGATCGTCCCCAACCCCTTGAGGTTCATCGTGAGGAAGTAGCGGTGGTCGTATCCCCCGGTCTCCTCCTCGTGAAGCCGCGAGACCGTCAGGAGGACCTCCCAGCAGGGGTGTCGGAGGTGGGCTCCGACGGCCTGCTCCAGCGTCTGCTCGTCCCGGACGCTGTACCGGTGACGGTACTGGAGCGAGAGGACCCTCGTCAGGGCGACTTCCGCGCCTCCGTCGGCATACCCGGCGCTGCCGTCCACGAAGCGGTAGGAGCAGAAGACCCGATCTCCCCGTCGGTCACTGGCCTCCGCCAGCCCGGACCAACGGACGAGGGGGTCGTCCGCGTCGGGGTCGTAGACGACTTCCCCTCCCGCCCGGAAGCGCGGGCCGGGCGTCAGCGTCGCGGCTGCCCGCAGAGGGCCGGACTCGGCCTTCTCCACGTCGAACAGCCACTCCAGGTCTGCGTCGAGGACCGAGGCGTAGTCCGGCTCCCGAAGAAGACTGGAGGTGAGACGGGCGGCCAGTTGAACGTTCTGGCCGAAGCGGTCGGCGTCGTCGAAGGCGGGCGCATCGTCTCCCCGACCGTCCTCCTCCCAGAACAACCGGAGCGAGGGCTCGACCGCGTGCACGAGGCTCCCCCAGTTCCGCGCCAGGGACAACGAGGTCGAGGCCTCGCCCCCCGCCGCGCCCCGCGACAGAGCCTCCCCGTCGAGCCGGTACACATTCTCCCGGTACCGGGCCCGCGCCGCGAAGCCGAGAGGCCCCAGGTCCGCCTCCACCCCGAGCCCGGGCCAGACCTCCAGGCGCTCCCCCCGTTCGCCCTCGCTGCGCCAGAAGCGGGTGGCCTGCACCCACGGGTCCCAGAAGAAGGGTCCTGCCAGCGGCACCTCCCGGCTCAGCAACCCGGCGCTGGGCAGCGTCTGGAGCACACCGGCCTGGTCCTCCGTCAAAGCCTCGAAGTAGTTCGCGAAGCCGAACCAGGAGCCGAGGCCCGTGGCCCTCTCGAGGAGCAGATAGCTCTCCAGCCTCTCGACTCCCCGCTCGTCCAACGTGTCTCCCGTGTCCTTCAGGTAGTCGTCGTCGCCCAGGTAGTCCACGTGCAGCCGTCCGAGCGTCCCGGGGCCGAAGTCGCTGCGGTGGTCCGCCTTGACGGTGTAGCGGCGGGAGTCCTCCTTGCGGTCCTTCAGGTACGTGCCCGCCGCGCTCCCCTCGTGACCCTCGGCGAGCACGTAGCGGATCTCGGCGCT
This sequence comes from uncultured Thermodesulfobacteriota bacterium, assembly GCA_964528225.1. Classification (GTDB taxonomy): domain Bacteria; phylum Desulfobacterota; class Deferrisomatia; order Deferrisomatales; family JACRMM01; genus CAZGRT01. Next base: position 23,007 of record CAZGRT010000044.1, read on the forward strand.
CTCGGTCCAGCCCCGCCGGCTTCGGTACTCGACGCCCAGCGTGGCGTCGGCGTTGTCGGCGAAGGCCCAGTAGTAGCGCGTCCCCAGGACGATCCCGTCGCCGTCGGAGTAGCCGATCTTCGGCATGAGGAATCCGGACTGACGCTGGGTCTTGGCTGGGAGCAGGATGTACGGGGTATAGGCTACCGGGGCCCCTTCCACCCAGAACGCGGCCCCCCGGCCCACGAGATATCCCTCCACGGCCACCCGCACCCGGTCGGCCTCCACGCGCCAACTCGGCCAGGTCCCGTCGCACGCGGTGAAGCCGCCGTCCTCGACCTCGTAGGTCACCGGGCCCGTCTTTCGCATCCTCCTGCCCCAGACGCGGTAGCCCTCGCCTGCCATCCAGAGGGAGCCCTCTTCCACCTCCCCGGTCTGATCCACCAGGTCCAGGAGCATCCGTCGGCAGCGGAGGACGTTTCCCTCCGGGTCCTCGAGGACGACGTCGCCCGTCACCGCCACGGTCTCGGTTGCCCGCCGGTAGTCCACCTCGGCCGCGGAGAGCCGGTAGCCCTTCCACTCCAGGACGACGCCGCCCTCCGCCTGCAGGCGCGCGCCCCCCTCGGTCACGGCGATGGAGTCCGCCTGCACATCCAGCTGGCTGCCGTCCCGAAGCGCGAAGGGCTCCCACTCCTGGGTCTGCCCGGTCGCTGCGACCAGCGCCAGGAGCAGCGGCAGCACGACGAAGGGCCGCCGAGGGCTCACCGCAACCAGCCGCGGGCCCGCAGGTGGGCCCGCGCGTCTCCCACCGTCGTGAGGGATCCAGTCACGCAGACGAGATCGTCCCCGTCGGCGCGCTCGAGGGCCCAGTCGAGGGCCTCCGCGACGCCGGCCGCGGTGTGGCACGGGACCTCCCGGACCGCGCGCGCCAGCAGCCCCATCTCCTGCGGATCCCGGGCGCGTGCGGAAGAGGACCGGGTGAGCACCACGTGATCGGCCAGGGGGACCAGGTCTCCGAGGATGGCCCGGGCGTCCTTGTCGCCGAGAACCCCCAGCACGAGCCAGAGGCGGCGATACCGGAAGTCCTCCCGCAGCGTCCGGGCGAGCAGCGGCGACGCGTGGGCGTTGTGCGCCCCGTCCAGGAGCACCCGCGGACCTCCGCCCAATAGTTCGAGGCGTCCCGCCCACCGGGCTTCCCGAAGGGCGACCCGGATCCCCTCCTCATCGAACCGCCAGCCCCTCTCCGCGAGCACCTCCAGCGCTGCCAGTGCCACGCCCAGGTTGAAGCGCTGATACCCGCCCCCGAGGCCCAGGTCCAGCCCTTCGAAGCGCCACGTCCTGCCAGTGAACCCGTACCGTCCGTCGCCCCCTCTCGCGACCTGGAAATCCCTCCCCCACCGGAAGACCGGGGAGCCCGCCCCCGCGGCAATGGCCTCCACCACGGCCAGGGCAGCCCCCTCGGCGGCGGTCACCACCGGCACGCCGGCCTTCACGATCCCGGCCTTCTCCGTCGCGATGGCCTCGACGGTCGACCCGAGGTGCTCCGCGTGCTCCAGGCCGACGTTGGTGATCACCGAGACCTCGGGCACGATCACGTTGGTCGAATCGAGGCGGCCTCCGAGCCCGACCTCCACCACGGCCGCGTCCACCTCCACCCGCGCGAAGTGCAGGAACGCCATGGCGGTGATCACCTCGAACTGGGTCATGTCCCGGGCATCCTCCCGCCGCCGGGCAGCCTCGAGCACCGCTTCCAGGAGAGGGGGCACCTCTTCGTCGGGGAGAAGGAGTCCGTCCACGCGGATCCGCTCGCCGAAGAACTCCAGGGGCGGGGAGGTGTAGAGCCCGGTCCGGTAGCCGGCCTGGGACAGCGCCGAGGCGATGAGGAGGGAGGTGGAACCCTTGCCGTTGGTTCCGCCGACGTGGACCGACGGGTAGGCGAGGTGCGGACGCCCGAGGGCCTCCAGGCACGCGCGGACCCGATCGAGCCCCAGGTTGATCCCGAACTTCTCCAGGGCGGAGATCGCCGCCAGGGCCTTCTCGGGGGTCATGGGGCAGGTAGGTACCAGAGAACCCGGACGGGTGTAAAGCCGGTCCGGGAGGACCGGACGGGAAGGCACGTCCTCTCGAGCCCACCTCCCGCGTCCCCGCCGAATCGGCCGCGCCCCCGGGCGCCACCCGCCCCGTCGACGCCGGCAAGATTCCCGTTGACACCCGAGACCCCGATCCGTATAAAGGCCGACTTCCCAACACCCGACCCCGGCCGTTTCCCTTCGGGGGGAAACAGCGGCGGGGCCGGCGGGCAGCCGCCGCGAAGCGCAGAGGAACGCACCATGATCAAGGACATCTCCCGTCTCCGGAACATCGGCATCTCGGCCCACATCGACTCGGGCAAGACCACGCTCACCGAGCGCATCCTGTTCTACACGAAGCGCATCCACGCCATCCACGAGGTCAAGGGCAAGGACGGCGCGGGCGCGACCATGGATTTCATGGAGCTCGAGAAGGAGCGGGGCATCACCATCCAGTCCGCCGCTACGTTCTGCGAGTGGAACAACCACTTCGTCAACATCATCGACACCCCCGGCCACGTGGACTTCACCATCGAGGTGGAACGCGCGCTCCGGGTGCTCGACGGTGCGATCCTGGTGCTGTGCGCCGTGGGCGGCGTGCAGTCCCAGTCCATCACCGTGGACCGGCAGATGAACCGGTACAAGGTCCCGCGGGTGGCGTTCATCAACAAGTGCGACCGCACGGGCGCCAACCCCTACCGGGTCGCCACGCAACTGCGCGAGAAGCTCAACCTGAATGCGGTGCTGATGGAGTTGCCCATCGGGCTCGAGGCCGACCTGAAGGGTATCGTCGACCTGGTCCGCATGAACGCGGTGTACTTCGACGGGGACAACGGCGAGAACCTGCGCTACGAGGAAATCCCGGCGGAACTCGCCGCCGAGGCGGCCAAGCGCCGGGAGCAACTGCTCGACGCGGTGAGCATGTTCTCCGACGAATTGATGGAGGCGGTTCTGGAGGACCGGGCCACCGAGGACATGATCCACGCTGCGATCCGCACCGGGACCCTGCGGCGCGAGTTGACTCCGGTGTTCCTCGGGTCCGCGTACAAGAACAAGGGCGTTCAGTTGCTGCTCGACGGCGTGATCCGCTACCTCCCCTGCCCCACGGAGGTGGAGAACGTCGCCCTCGACATGGAGCGCGAGGAGGCTCCCGCGGCCCTGGCCTCCGACCCGGCGAAGCCCACGGTCGCCCTGGCCTTCAAGCTCGAGGATGGCCGGTACGGGCAGCTCTCCTACGTCCGGGTGTACCAGGGCGCCATCCACAAGGGCGATTCCCTCGTGAACGCGCGCAGCGGGAAGCGCTTCAAGGTGGGGCGGCTGGTGCGGATGCACGCCGACGAGATGGAGGAGATCGAGGCCTCCAACTCCGGCGACATCGTCGCCATGTTCGGGATCGACTGCGCCTCCGGAGACACGTTCTGCTCGGAGGGCATCCGCTACAGCATGACCTCCATGTACGTGCCCGAGCCGGTGATCAGCCTCGCGATCGTGCCGAAGGACAACAAGTCGCAGATCAACATGAGCAAGGCGCTCAACCGTTTCACGAAGGAAGACCCCACCTTCCGGACCTTCGTGGACCCGGAGAGCCAGGAGACCATCATCCAGGGCATGGGGGAACTCCACCTGGACGTCTATGTCGAGCGCATGAAGCGCGAGTACGGTGCGGAGGTCACCACCGGGCAGCCGCAGGTCGCGTACCGCGAGACGATCTCCCACCGCGCGGACTTCAACTACCTGCACAAGAAGCAGACCGGCGGCTCGGGCCAGTACGGCCGGGTCGCGGGCTACGTGGAGCCCCTGGAGAGCGGCGACTACGAGTTCGACGACCAGATCGTGGGCGGCGTGATCCCGCGGGAGTTCATCTCTTCGTGCGACAAGGGCTTCCAGACCTGCCTCAAGAAGGGCTCGCTCATCGGGGCTCCCATCACCGGGATCCGCGTGGCGATCAACGACGGCGCCTCCCACTCGGTGGACTCCTCCGACATGGCCTTCCAGCAGGCCGCCATCGGCGCCTTCCGGGAGGGCTACGCCAAGGCGAAGCCCATCATCCTCGAGCCGATCATGAAGGTGGTCGTCGAGACGCCTTCGGAGTTCCAGGGCCAGGTGCTCGGCACCCTGAACCAGCGGCGCGGCATCATCGTGGGCACGAGCGAAGACGGCCTCTACTCGGTGGTGGAGGCGGAAGTCCCGCTGGCGGAGATGTTCGGCTACTCGACGTCGCTGCGATCCTCCACCCAGGGCAAGGCCGAGTTCACCATGGAGTTCGCCAAGTACCGGCCGGTGCCCCAGAGCCTGTCGGAGGAACTCAAGAAGAAGTACCAGGAGGAGCTCAAGAAGAAGTCGGCGGCGTGAGGCGATGGCCCAACTGGTTCGACTGTGCGATAGGAGTGCTCGGATGCTCAAGACCGAACTGGTGGCGAAGAATCCCCTGAGGGCCCTCGACCAGACCCGAGAGGGAGGCCTGGTGCCGGGTCAGATGGGGCTGGTGGCGGCCCGTGCGGGAACCGGCAAGACCGCCTTCCTCATCCAGGTGGCCCTCGACAACATCTTCCGCGGCAACCCGGTGCTCCATGTGAGCGTCGGAGAGACCGTCAGCCACGTGAAGGCGTGGTACGAGGAGATCTTCCGCGACCTCTCCGACGGGTACGAACTGGAGAAGGCCAAGGAGGTGTGGCAGGAGGTCGAGGACCTGCGCCTCATCATGACCTTCCGCGTCCAGGCGTTCTCGGCCGAGAAGCTCGAGGAGCGCCTCGACGACCTCGTTCAGCAGGGGATCTTCGAGCCCCGCGTGCTCGTCGTGGACGGCTTCGAACTCGGCGACGACGCGTCGGCCACCTTCCAGGCCCTCGGCGAGTTCGCGCGAAAGAGAGGGCTCAAGGTGTGGGCCGCGGCCCGGTCCCACCGGGAGGCGGGCCCCGTCGACAGACTGGTCAAGTCGGTGGAAGACCTCTTCCAGTTGATCGTGTGCCTCGAGCCGCAGGCGGACGGGATCTCGCTCCGCTTGTGCAAGAGCGGGAGCGGCAGCGAGGACCGGGGGGGGCTCTCCCTGGACCCGCGCACCCTCCTCGTCGGCTCCCAGAAGCAGTAACCCCCTTCCGAAGCCCCCGAAGGGCGGACCCCGGTGGAGACCTCTGCCTCCCCGGGGTTCGTTATTTCTACCTGCTTCCCTCGGGCGCCCCGCCCGCCTGCCCCCGGTCCTCGACTCGCTCCCCTCCGCAACGCTTGAAACTCCGGGCCACACGTAGCACCCTGCGTTGGCCCGCGCGGCGGCGCGGGGCAACGCCTGGACACGGGAGATTGCCATGGCCGAGCGATACGAAGCCCTCCGGTTCGACCTCTCGGAAGGGGTCGCCACGATCACCCTCCACCGACCGGAGGTGTACAACGCCCTCGATCGGAGGATGGCGCAGGAACTCATGGAGGTGTCGATCCGCTGCGACGAGGATTCGGCCGTCCGCGCCGTGGTGCTGACCGGTTCGGGGGACAAGGCTTTCTGCGCCGGGGGGGACCTGGCCTCGTTCCGGCGGGAGGGCGACCGGGTGCCGATCCTCATCAAGGAGGTGACGACCTACCTCCACGCGGCGGTCTCCCGCTTCGCACGGATGGACGCACCGGTCATCGCCGCCGTCAACGGGGTCGCCGCCGGCGCGGGGTTCTCGCTTGTCGCGTCCGTCGACCTCGCGATCGCCGCGGAGGGTGCCCGTTTCCTCTCGGCCTACACGGCCGCCGGGCTCACGCCGGACGGCTCCTCCACCTACTTCGTGCCGCGGTTGATCGGCGTGCGGCGCTACCTGGAACTCGCCCTCACGAACCGTACCCTCACTGCGGCCGAGGCCCTCGACTGGGGTCTCGTGAACCGGGTCGTGCCCGCCTCCGACCTGGCGGCGGAGGCCCGGGGGTTGGCCCTCCGCTTCGCCCGCGGCCCCACCCTGGCCTTCGGGGGCGTGAAGCGCCTGGTGCAGTGGAGCGTGCGGGAGAGCCTGGAATCCCAGATGGAGCTCGAGGCGCGGGAGATCGCCGACCGCTTCCGCACCGCCGACGCCCGGGAAGGCGTCGACGCGTTCCTGCAGAAACGCACGCCGCACTTCACCGGGAGGTGAAGCAGGGGCGACGCTCCCCCGCTTCCGGCTGCCCGCTCACAGTGCGCCCTCTCTAGGACCGAGGAGGTACCATGCGACCGACCCAAGCCGTGGCCGCCACCGCCCTGCTCCTCGCGTGCGGGTTTCTCGGCGCGAGTCTCGTTCACTCGGCTCTGCCCGAAGAACCGGGCGCGGGCAGCGACAACCGCACCGCCGTGGCCCTCGACGCCCAGACCTTCGTCACCGTGAAGGACCTCGGCGACGACGTCGA
>CAZGRT010000045.1:0-3858 GCA_964528225.1 uncultured Thermodesulfobacteriota bacterium
CGTGGTGAGCGAGGCGGTCCAGGTCCACGGGGGATACGGGCTCATGCGCGAGTACGACTTGGAGCGCTTCTTCCGCGACCAGAAGCTCCTGACCATCGGGGAGGGAACGAGTGAAATCCAGCGGCTCGTCATCGCGCGCCACCTCCGGGAATGAGCCCCCCTCGTGATGGGTCGCTTCGCTCCTTCCCCGCGGGAGGGGATCATCGGCCGCCGTCCTTGCGCCCGGAGCTTCCTTCTCCTCGCGCTGGCCCTCTCCACGGCCGCATGGGCCGCTCACGGCCCCATCTTCAAGGTCTCGAACATCGGCATCGTCTCCGTGGCCGAGATGGTCGAGGACCTGAGGCGGGCCAGGGTCGTCGTCGTGGGAGAGCAGCACGACAACGTCGATCATCACCGGGCGCAGTTGACCGTCATCCGGGGACTACACGAGGCGGGGGCGGGCGTGGCGATCGGGCTCGAGATGTTCCGAGCCGACGCGCAGGAGGCGCTCGACCGGTGGGTGGACGGTCGTGCGGACGAGCGGGAGTTCCGGTCGGCGTACGCCGCGAACTGGGACCCGAGCCTCTGGCCCCAATATCGGCCGATCTTCGACTACGCCAGGGAACGAGGGATCCCCCTGTTGGGACTCAACGTGCCGAGGCCGCTCGTGAGCCAGGTCGCCCGCGAAGGGTTCGTCTCGCTCTCCGTCGAGCAGAGGGAGGCACTCGGCGTGGTCTCCTGCGACGTGGACGAGCGCTACCGGGAACTACTGGGCCTGGTGGTGGGACGCAAGGCGCAGGACGCCGCCGGCTTCGGACGGTTCTGCGAGGCGCAGGTGGTGTGGGACACGGCCATGGCGCGGAACGTCGTCCGCTACGCGCAGGCCCACCCCGACCGCATCGTGGTGGTCCTGGCGGGCACGTTCCACGCGTGGAAGCACGGAATCCCCGAGCAGTTGGAGAAGCTGGCGCCCCTCCCGTACCGCGTCATCCTGCCGTCGAGCGACAGGAGCTACCTGCGATACGACGTCATGCTGGAAGACGCCGACTACGTGTGGTGGGACGAGTAGCCCGTCAGGTCGTCCGCTCGGCCGACGGCTCCTCGGCACTCTCGATCCCCGCCGGCCCCGGCCACATCCGGCACGTCTCCAGATGGTCTTCGTCGTAGCGGCTCTCGTACCCGCAGCGACGGCAGAGGGATCCCACCTGCACCTCGCACTCCGGGCATCGGACGATCTCGAGGCCGTAGGCGTGCACGCAGCGGTCTTTCTGTGCCATGATCGCACCCTCCTTTGCGGCGACTACCCCGGTTCGGTGTGACCCGGGGCGCTTCCCCCTGTTCTCACTGTAGGGTGGCCGATGAACGGTCTCAACACTCGCCAGCCCGTTTTCACCGATCGGATAAGCCTCTTGGCCGGACGGTCTGGGGTCGGCCGAAGCCTCCGGGCCGTGCTCTGGGCGCTCCTGTTTCCGGTACTCCTCGCGTCCTGCAGCCAGGCGCCGTCCAAGCCCGAGGTGGGGAAGCCGGCTCCGGACTTCACGCTGCAGACCCTGGAGGGGAAGACCGTTCGGCTCGGCGACCTCAAGGGCAAGGTGGTCTTCGTGAATCTGTGGGCCACCTGGTGCCCGCCGTGCCGGGAGGAGATGCCCTCCATGGTCCGGCTCTACAACTTCATGCGGACCCGGGGGGTCGAGATCCTGGCCGTGTCCGAGGACAACGACCGAGAGGCCCTGCGGGCGTTCGTCGAGAAGTACCGGGTGACGTTCCCCGTGCTGCCGGACGAGAACAAGCGAGTCTACAACCTGTATCGTGCCACGGGCGTCCCCGAGACCCACCTGATCGACCGGAGCGGGGTGCTCCGCTCGTCCACCATCGGACCGTTCGACTGGACGAGCCCCGACGTGGTGCGGACGGTGGAGGCGCTGCTCCGCGAGTAGCGCCTCGGGTTCGGCCGGTGCGAAGCGGAGGGGAGGGAGCCCGCCTGGCCCTCTCCCCTGCCGTGACGTCACGTCCCTTCCGTCCTAGCTCCCGCCACATACCTTCACGATGACGATGGTGGCCTGCAGGGTGCCCCCCGTGTCGTCGTACACATAGATGCCGTCCACGCGCACCTCGGCGCCCACGAGCAGATCCTCCGGTACCAGTTCGACACCCTGGCACGTGAACAGGCGCGCCAGTCCCGTCTCCACGTTCACGGTCGTGGTCCCGTCGTCGAGCAGGAGCGCCAACGACCCCTCGGCCACCGCGCTGATGTGACCCCGCACGGGCACCTTGAGGAAGGGCGCCCCGGTCTCGTCACCCACCTCGACGATCACCGCGGAGAGCGACTCGCTGGCCAGATCCACCGTGCCGTAGGCGACCGCGACGCTGCCCACGTCCGAGGCGTCCACCACGGCCCCGCTCGTGAGGACCCCGTCGGGACCCTCGAAGACCCACTCGGGCCCCGGGAGCACGACGTTCGTGCAGTACTCGCCGTCGCCTCCTCGGAGCGGGTGGCACAACAGGAAGGAACCCGCCGAGACGCCCGTGATCTCGCCCCGCAACCGCGTCAGCCCCTGCGAGGCCGCGGATTCCGCGCCCAGGATGTCCACGAAGACCCGCGGCTCGAGGAAGTCGTTGGCGTCGGCGCTGTTCAGCATGGCGGCCGCGTCGAAGTCGAGCTTCACGTACAAGGTGTCGCCCGGGCTCACCGGGAAGCCGCCCTGGGGGTTGAGATTGATGTGGTCGGTGTTGAGGGAGAAGTCGCTGGGCGGCTCCGTGACCAGGGAGGACCTGTCGACCTGGATCTGGATCTGGTCGTAGGTGCCCGCGGGCACGGTGTCCCCGACCGCGAACAACTCGGAATACTCGGCGAGTTGGAGCAGGTCGATCGTTTCAGAGCCCGCCCAGAGGTTCTGCCTTCCGAGATCCGGCGACAGCAGGTCCACCCGGCTCACGGTCATCCGGATGCTCGTGAAATCGTCCACGGACGCGTCCGTTACGAGCAACGCGACGCTGCCGGTGGGGGTACCGTCGGAGTTGGAGCCGCCCCCGCCGCAGGCTGGCAGCAGGAGCGCCAGCAGGAGCGCGAGGATCCCTAGAACGGGAGTGCGAAGCCTTGATGGGTGCCTCATGGAACGCCTCCTTCCAGCCGTGAAACGGCCTCCCTCAATGCACTGCATCCTCTACAAGATCTACACCGGCGCCCCTCGCGGGCGTCACCTCCTTCGGGTTCTCAGCGGCCCCCGCGGCCGTGCCCGCCTCCCGCGTCGCTTCCACCCTTCATGCCGCGGTCCTCGTCTCGGGAACCGCGGGGCTCGGACTCGTCCTGGCGACCCCGGCGCTCCATCTCCTTCTCCGCCTCGGACCGCACGCGGCGTCCCATGTCCTCGTCGCTCCACTCGGCGCGTGTCCTTTCCCGTTCGCGGGACTGGGTGCGCACCGCAGCGGACACGGTTTCCCTGGCCTGCTGGGGCGATGCCCCCCGCTCCATCGCGCGGTTCATGGACCGGACCGACTCCGCGAGGCAGGTTCCCCGGCAGCCCTCTCCGAGGCTCGTCCGCACCATCTCCCGGATCTGCTCCCGGTCGCGGGTGCGCGAGCAGTAGTCGCCGATGGCCGGGCCGAGTTCCGCCGTCTCGCGCTCCGTAAGGCGGAATTCCTGCCGCAGCTGCTGCTGCAGTTGAACCCGTTCCCGCTCGGGGTCCGCACCCTGCTGGCCTGTGCCGGCCGCCGGGGCGAGGAGGACGAGGGCGAGCGCCCCCGCCAGGCCGCCCCGGGGTATCCATCGCGTGCGGTCCATGGACCTGCCTCCTTTCGGTGAGCCCCGCCGGGGGCTCTCAGAGGCGGCTCGACAGCGCCGCCGGTTCAGAGGCCTGCGGCCTCGACGAAACAGAGCCC
>CAZGRT010000046.1:0-2285 GCA_964528225.1 uncultured Thermodesulfobacteriota bacterium
ACCCTCATCACCGACGGCATGGCCGGGTACCGGATGCAGCGCGGCGGGATCGACGCGGTCATCGTCGGCGCCGACCGCATCGCGGCCAACGGGGACGTGGCCAACAAGATCGGAACCTACGGCGTGGCCGTGCTGGCCCGGGAGAACGGCATTCCCTTCTACGTGGCGGCGCCCCTGTCCACCGTCGACCTCTCCCTCGAGGGAGGGGAGGCGATCCCCATCGAGGAGCGGGCCCGCGAGGAGGTCACCCGGTGCGGCGACGCGCGCGTCGCCCCCGAGGGCGTGGGCGTGTGGAACCCGGCGTTCGACGTGACGCCGGCCCGCTACGTCACCGCGATCGTCACCGACGCGGGGGTGGCGCGGCCCCCCTACGCCGAGAGTCTCTCGAGGCTGGCCGCGGGCACGAGCGGACCCTCGGGAGCTCGTTGACGAGCCCACCCATTCCCGTTAAGGTGCCGCCGTGCTCGAAATCCCCCTCTCCCCTCCCCTGGTCCGCACCCGGACGATCGCGCGACTCGTCGTCGCCGCGCTCCTGCCGCTGCACCTGCTCGCCGCCGGCTGCGGCGGCCTCCAGCTCGCCCCGGACACCCCGCCGGAGGAGCTCTACCGGATGGCCCGGGAGGCCCTGGAGGAGAAGCGGTTCGACGAGGCGAAGACCCTCGGCGACCGCATCCGGGACGAGTTCCCCTTCTCCCGCTACGCCACGGAGGCCGAACTGCTCGCCGCCGACGCGTCGTTCGCGGACGAGAAGTACGAGGAAGCCGCGGCCGCGTACCGCTCCTTCGAGGAACTCCACCCGACCAACGAGCGGGTCCCCTACGCCGTCTACCGGCGGGGCGCCGCCTACGACCACCTGAGCCTGCCCGAGGACCGGGACCAGACCGCGACCCGGCGGGCTGCGGAGGCGTTTACCAAGCTGCTCAACGCCTACCCGGAGAGCGAGTTCGCTCCCGAGGCCCGCGGCCGCCTCGTGGAACTGCGTTCGCGGCTCGCGGCCCACGAGCTCTACGTGGCCCGCTATTACATCCGCAAGAAGCGGACGCCGGCCGCGCTGCAGCGGCTCCGGGGGCTCGTGCAGCAGTTCCCGGAGACCCCCGAGGGTGCCACGGCGCTTCGTCTCGCGCTGGACCTGGAGACGAAGGCGGCCGCGGGAGCCGAGTGAGCCGGACCCCCGAGGAGGATGGCATGGAAGCGGCGATGATCGAGCTGTACCAACTGGGGAAGGAAGCCTACAACCAGGGGCGGATGGAGGACGCCGAGCGCTTCTTCCAGAAGCTGCTCGACATGGGCTGCCGCTTCGCGGACGTGATCAACCTGCTCGGCACCATCGCCTTCGATCGGAACGACTACGAGGGAGCGCAGCAGCGCTTCGACGAGGCCATCTCGATCAACCCGCGCTACACCGAGGCCCACCTCAACCTGGCCGTCACGCTGAACGAGACGGGGCAGTACGACACCGCTCAGAAGGCCTTCGGCAAGGCGTGGGAGGCCGCCCAGGTGGGGCAGGGGTCCGTCGACCCCTACGTGAAGGGCCGGCTGGCCAACCTGCACGCGGACATCGGGGAGATCTACCACGGGCTCGGCATCCACGACGAAGCCGTCGCCGAGTACGAGAAGGCGCTCGGCCTGGGGCCGAGGTTCCCCGACCTGCGCACCCGCCTCGGCGTCCTCTACCGGGACATGGGCGAGTACGACAAGGCGGTGGAGGAGTTCAACCGGGTGAAGGCCGAGCACCCCGGCTACGCCAACGCCAGCATCCAGCTCGGGATCACCTACTACACCCGCGGCCAGGCGGAACTCGCGGTGGACGAGTGGGGTTCCATCCTGGAGAGGGACCCCGGGAACGCCAAAGCCCAGATGTACCTGCGCCTGGCCGAGCGCGACCAGCTCTGACGCGCGCCCTCCGGGCCCCGCCCCGTCAGCCCAGGACCTCGAAGTCCTCCTGGTGGTAGTCGGGCCGGGAGCGCACGGCGATGCGCCGGCCCAGGGAACGCTCCAGGTCCTCCAGGCTCCCCCGCTCCTCCTCGAACAGGTAGCCCACCACGTCGGGGTGGGCCAGCACCACCACCTCTTCCCCGGACAGGCTGGCCCTCCGGCGGCGGAGCTCCCGGAAGATGTCGTACACCACGGTGGAGCGCGAACGCACGTATCCGCTCCCCTCGCAGTAGGGGCAGGGCTCGCACAGGGACCGCCCGAGGTTCTCCCGGACGCGCTTCCGCGTCATCTCGATCAGGCCGAGGCTCGAGATCTCGAGCAGGTTGGTCTTGGCCCGGTCCTTCTTCAGT
>CAZGRT010000047.1:0-2157 GCA_964528225.1 uncultured Thermodesulfobacteriota bacterium
GCCGAGGGGTATACCCGGCTCGAGCACTGGGCCGGACGCACCGGGACCGGCGACCGTGCGGAGATGCCCGAACTCCCGGACGACTACGGCCCGTGGAGGGACATCTGCAGCACCTCGGACAGCTGCATCGGCGGGCGTTGCGACCAGGAGGCCGACTGCCATTTCGTGCGCCAGCGCCGCGCGGCCCAGCGCGCCCAGGTGGTCGTCGTGAACCACCACCTCTTCTTCGCCGACCTCGCCGTGCGCTCCGCGTCGCCCGGCGAGGTGCTCCCGCGCCACGACGCGGTGGTCTTCGACGAGGCCCAGCACCTGGAAGCCACGGCGACCCAGTACTTCGGCGTGCGGGTGAGCGCCCGTCGGGTGGGGGAGTTGCTGCGCGAGGCAGGGGCCGCCCTCGGCAAGGAGGCGAAGGGAGAGGGGGGCCTGGCCGCCGCCCTGGCGACCGTGCGGGAGGCCTCCGACCATTTCTGGGAGTCGCTTCCGCCGGCCGAGCCCGCCGTGCGGCTCAGAGAAGCGCTCGGCGGCGAGGCGGCCCGTGGGCTCGGGGCGCTCCTCGAAGCGCTCGGGCGCTGGTCCGACCGCCTGGCGCCGCGGCAGGGGCGGAGCCAGGAGGAGGAGACGCTCTTCCGGCGCGGTGAGGACCTGAGGGCGGACCTGGGGCGGTTCGCCCTTCCCCCGGAAGCCGGGGAAGTGCGCTGGCTGGAGGGCCGGGGACGCAACCCCTCCCTCCACTCGGCCCCGGTGGGGATCGGCACGTCCCTGGCCGAGGCGGTGTTCTCGAACCGGGCGGCGGTGCTGACCTCCGCCACGCTCCAGGTGGGTGGCGACTTCTCCTACCTTCGCTCCCGGCTCGCGGTGCCGCAGGAGGCGGAGGAGATCTCGGTTCCGAGCCCCTTCGACCACCGCTCCCGGGGCCTCCTGTACGTGCCCCGCAACCTCCCGGACCCGAACGACCCCTCGTTCTCCCTGCGGGCGGTCGAGGAGGTGGAGGCCCTCGTCGGCGCCTCCCGGGGGAGGGCGTTCTGTCTGTTCACCTCCCACCGCGCGCTCAACGCCGCGGCGGAAGCGCTTCGCGGCCGGGTGGGCTTCCCGCTGTTCGTGCAGGGAGAGGCCCCCCGGGAGGTGCTCCTGCGCTCCTTCCGCGAGGCGGGCAACGCGGTTCTGCTGGGGGCCCAATCCTTCTGGGAGGGGGTCGACGTGCCCGGGGAGGCCCTCTCCCTCGTGGTCATCGACCGGGTCCCCTTTGCGAGCCCCGGGGAACCCCTGGTGGAGGCGAGGATCGAGGAGGCCCGGGCGCGGGGGGAGTCGCCTTTCCGCTCGTTCCAGTTGCCCGCCGCGGCCATGAGCCTGCGGCAGGGCGTGGGGCGTTTGCTCCGCCGCGCCGGCGACCGGGGGGTCGTGGCCATCCTGGACCGCCGGGTCGCCGAGCGCGCCTACGGAAGGACCCTGCTCTCCAGCCTTCCTCCCTTCCCGATGACCCGTGAGAGGGAGGCCGTGGAGGCCTTCTTCTCCCAGGACCGGGGCCCCTCGTCCTGACCGGTGCCGGGCCGCCCCGGTTGCTTGACCGGGTTTCGGGCGGTGACTATGATCCGAGCCGGTCCGGGCCGGGGGAGAGGCGCGCCGGGTGCCTCCGGTTCCCGCTGCCCCGGCCCGTTGCACGGGGGTCTTCCCGGAGGCGGGTGCGGCACCACCGAGAGGCGGCCGAGGCCCGTTCTCCACGGTCGCAAAGCGCCGCCGACGGCACCGGCGGATCCCCATCGAGCACAGGTGCGACATGTCGGAGCGAGACGACATCCTAAGGCCCGCCCCCGAGGAGGAGGGTTCTTCTCCCCCCTTGGAGATCCCGGAAGAGCTTCCCATGCTCCCCGTTCGGGACGTGGTGGTGTTCCCCTACATGATCCTGCCCCTCTTCGTGGGCCGCGAGAAGTCGGTCGCCGCGGTGGAGGAGGCGCTGCAGGGAGACCGCATCCTGTTCCTCGCGACCCAGAAGGAGGTGGCGACCGAGGACCCGTCGCCCGAGGAACTCTACGAAACGGGCACGGTCGCGATGATCATGCGCATGCTCAAGCTCCCCGACGGCAGGGTGAAGGTCCTCGTCCAGGGCCTGAGCCGGGCGCGCCGGCTGGCCGTCGTCGCGGAGAAGCCGTGCGTCCGGGT
>CAZGRT010000048.1:0-7222 GCA_964528225.1 uncultured Thermodesulfobacteriota bacterium
TCGGTGCTCGACCGCACCAAGGAGCCGGGCGCCGCGGGCGAGCCCCTCTACCAGGACGTGGTCACGGCCCTGGTCGAGGCCGGGCGCGCCGGAGGGGTGCGGGTGGTCGGCGGGCGCTACGGCCTCTCCTCCAAGGAGTTCAACCCCGCCCAGGTCGCGGCCGCGCTCGAGGACCTCAAGAAGAAGAAGGCGAAGAACCACTTCACGGTGGGCATCGTCGACGACGTCACCAACACGAGCCTCAAGGTCGACCCCGACTTCGACATCGAGCCCAAGGAGGTGGTGCGCTGCGTCTTCTGGGGCCTCGGCGCCGACGGCACGGTGGGGGCGAACAAGAACTCCATCAAGATCATCGGCGAGGAGACCCCGAACTTCGCCCAGGGCTACTTCGTGTACGACTCGAAGACGTCGGGCGGCGTCACGATCTCCCACCTGCGCTTCGGCCCGAAGATCATCCGCTCGAGCTACCAGATCCGGAAGGCCAGCTTCGTGGCGTGCCACGCGTACAACTTCCTCGAGAAGTACGACGTGCTCGACTTCGCGGCCCCGGGCGCCGTATTCCTCCTCAACGCCCCCTACGGGCCGGACGAGGTCTGGGGCCACCTCCCCCGGGAGGTGCAGGAGCAGATCGTCCGCAGGAAACTGCGCTTCTACGTGATCGACGCCTACGAGGTGGCCAAGAACACGGGGATGGGCGGCCGGATCAACACGATCATGCAGACCTGCTTCTTCGCCATCTCGGGCGTGCTGCCGCGCAAGGAGGCGATCAAGAAGATCAAGGACTCCATCAAGAAGACCTACGGCCGCAAGGGCGAAGCCGTGGTCCGCAAGAACTTCGAGGCGGTGGACGAGACCCTGGCGAACCTCCACGAGGTGAAGGTGCCGGCCAAGGCGACCTCCGCGGTCACTCGCCCGCCGATCATCTCCGAGGCCGCCCCCGAGTTCGTGAAGCGGGTGGAGGGCGCCATGATGGCCCTCAAGGGCGACGAGCTCCCGGTGAGCGCCATGCCCGCCGACGGCACCTGGCCCGTGGGCACCACCAGGTGGGAGAAGCGGAACATCGCCCAGGAGATCCCGGTCTGGGACCCGGGGGTGTGCATCCAGTGCGGCAAGTGCTCGTTCGTGTGCCCCAGCGGCACGATCCGCGCGAAGGTCTACGACCCGAAGCTGCTCAAGAAGGCCCCCAAGACCTTCCAGTCGGCCGACGCCAAGGCCAAGGACGCCCAGGGCCTCAAGTGGACCATCCAGGTGGCCCCGGAGGACTGCACCGGCTGCCGCGTGTGCGTGATGACCTGCCCGGCCAAGGACAAGGCCAACCCGAAGCACAAGGCCATCAACATGGCGGCGCAGCTCCCGCTGCGCGAGTCCGAGCGCGAGAACTGGGACTTCTTCCTCACCCTGCCCCTGGTGGACCGCGCCAGCGTCAAGACCGACGTGAAGGGCACCCAGCTCCTCGAGCCCCTCTTCGAGTTCTCCGGGTGCTGCGCCGGCTGCGGCGAGACCCCCTACATCAAGCTGATGACCCAGCTGTTCGGCGACCGCATGCTCATCGCCAACGCCACGGGGTGCTCGTCGATCTACGGCGGGAACCTCCCCACGACTCCCTACACGACGAACGCCGACGGCCGCGGCCCCACGTGGGCGAACTCGCTGTTCGAGGACAACGCGGAGTTCGGCTTCGGCATGCGGCTGGCCCTGGACAAGCACGGGGAGCAGGCCGCCGAGCTCCTCAAGGCGCTGGCCGGCAAGGTAGGCGACGACCTGGTGACCGGCATCCTCGAAGCCGACCAGGGCAGCGAGACCGGCATCGCGGCGCAGCGCGAGCGCGTCGCCCAGCTCCAGAAGAAAGTCGCGAAGCTCCGAAGCCCCGAGGCCAAGCGCCTGTCTGCGCTCGCCGACTACCTCGTGCGCAAGAGCGTGTGGATCCTCGGCGGGGACGGCTGGGCCTACGACATCGGGTACGGCGGCCTCGACCACGTGCTCGCCATGGGCCGCGACGTGAACATCCTGGTCATGGACACCGAGGTGTACTCCAACACCGGCGGCCAGATGTCCAAGTCCACGCCCATGGGTGCCGCGGCCAAGTTCGCGGCGGCCGGCAAGGGCATGTTCAAGAAGGACCTGGGCCTCATGGCCATGACCTACGGCCACGTGTACGTCGCCAAGGTGGCCTTCGGCGCGAAGGACCAGCAGACGGTCAAGGCCTTCGCCGAGGCCGAGAGCTACCCCGGCACCTCCCTCATCATCGCCTACAGCCACTGCATCGCCCACGGCTACGACATGGCCCGCGGGCCCGAGCAGCAGAAGCTCGCCGTGGACTCGGGCCACTGGCCGCTGTACCGCTTCGACCCCAGGGTCCGGCTCGCCGGGAAGAACCCCCTGCAGCTCGACTCCGGGGCGCCGAAGATCGACCTCAAGGACTACGTGTACAACGAGACCCGATACCGGATGCTGCGCGACATGGACCCCGAGAGGGCCAAGGAGCTGCTGGGATGCGCCCAGAGCGGCGTCCGCAGCCAGTGGAGCCTCTACGAGCAGCTCAGCCACCTCCACGTGGGCGGCTCCCATCCCGACACCGGCGACAAGTGAGGAGGTCACCCATGGATCTCAGCACCACCTACCTGGGGCTCAAGCTCGCCAACCCGCTCATCCCGGGCGCCTCGCCGCTGTCGGACAACCTCGACGCCGCCAAGCGCCTCGAGGACGCCGGGGCTCCCGCGATCGTCATGTACAGCCTCTTCGAGGAGCAAATCGAGGAGGAACAGCGCCGCGAGGTCCGCGACGTGGAGGAGGCGGAGGGCTCGTTCGCCGAGGCACTGAGCTACTTCCCCCGGCGCGACCAGTACCGGGTGATCGGCCCCGACCGCTACCTGGAGAAGATCCGAAAGCTCAAGGAGGCCGTCGGCATCCCCGTCATCGCCTCCCTGAACGGCGTCTCCGAGGGCGGGTGGACCGACTACGCCAAGCAGTGCCAGGAGGCCGGGGCCGACGCCCTGGAGTTGAACGTGTACTTCCTCGCCGCCGACCCCGACGAGCCGGGCAAGGCCGTGGAAGACCGGCTGCTCCACGTGGTCAAGGCAGTGAAGAAGGCCGTCAAGATCCCCGTGGCCGTGAAGATCTCCCCCTTCTTCTCGTCGCTCCCGAACATGGCCGTGCGCATCGAGGCCGCCGGGGCGAAGGGGCTCGTGCTCTTCAACCGCTTCTACCAGCCCGACATCGACCTCGAGGCCCTGGAGGTGGTGCCGAAGCTGCGCCTCTCCGACTCCGGGGAGCTCCTCCCCCGGCTGCGCTGGCTGGCGCTCGTCAGCGGGCGGGTCAAGTTGAGCCTCGCGGCCACCGGAGGGGTCCACACCGCGGCCGACGCCGTGAAGGCCGTCATGGCCGGCGCCCACGGGGTGCAGATGGTCTCGGCGCTGCTCAAGAACGGCTCGGGATACCTCCAGACCGTGCGAGACGAGATGGCCGCGTGGATGGACGCCCACGGCTACGACTCCGTGGCCAAGATGCGCGGGTGCATGAGCCTCGAGAAGAGCCCCAACCCCGCCGCCTTCGAGCGCGCCAACTACATCCGCATCCTCCAGGGCGGCACCCGGTACGCGTAGCCTCCCGTCTCTGCCCACCCTCGGAAGGCCGCCCCGCAAGGGCGGCCTTCTTTCGTCTCGGCCTACCTCTTTGCCCCAGCCGCTTCCCCCGCGGATGTGCTTTAGAAATTGATCCACTACCTAGAAAAGATCAATACGGTTAGATATCCGATCGGCCAACATAAATAAACAAGTGGCCACTACTCTAGTCACAATCACGCACTATTATGTGACTGCTCATCCAATAACGGTTCTTTATTAGCACAGCTCAACGAACGAGAACAACGGCCGGCGGCGCCGGCCCCAGAAGATAGGAGGTCGAGGGTCTAGCACATCTTCTTCCCTGCATCTGGCGTGGGGATCCATTTTCGTCGCAAGGAGGGCGCCATGAAAACCAACTCAACCTGGTCGGGCCGGCTCTTTCATCTCGCGATCGCCATTGCGCTGGCCGCGGCGCAGGGCTGCGGCAGCGGGGGCGGCGGCGACGCGGACACCTCGGCACCGCGCGTCGTGAGCGCGGAGGCGGTGAGCCAGGACGAAGTCCTGGTCACCTTCGACGAAGCCCTCAAGGACTGCTCGGCGCGGGCTGCCAACTTCACCATCGCCCCGAGCCTCGGGGTCACCGACGCAGCCCTGCGGAACGGCGGCAAGGCGGTCTGGCTGAAGACCGGGCGACAGGTGCGCGACCTGGAGTACACGGTGGAGGTCGTGCGGGAGGACCGCAACGGCGACGGGACGGTGGACGAGCTCGACGAATGCGTGGTGGACACGGCGAACAACGCCGTGGACCCGGCCCGGTGCCGGGCGACCTTCCGAGGCGCCGCCTCGGCCGACGGAGACGGGCCGCGGGTGGTCAGCGCCGTCTCCACGAGCTACACGGAGATCCTCGTCACCTTCAGCGAGGCGGTCCTCGGGGGGACGGAGAGCGCGGAGAACCCGGGCCACTATAAGATCTCGGCGCCTCTCTCCAGGCTCGTGACGGCCGCGGGCGCAGCCCGCACCGCGGATCGGGCGGTTGTCATGATCCGCAGCGCCGTGCTTCTCGTGCCCGGCCGAACCGCCGTCCGCCTAACCACGTGGTCTCAGTCCGACCTCGAATACACACTCACCGTCACCAACGTGCTGGACCTGGCTGGGAACCCCATCGCACCGGCCGGTCCCTTCGTCGAGCCTGCGACGACGAAGTTCGTGGGCACGCCGCCAGGCCCGGGCGACCTGACCGACGCCGACCTGGACGGGGTGGCCGACGCGGCGGAACAGCGGGGCTGGGTCGTCAGCGTCCGCAATGCCGACGGAGAGGTCAAACAGAGGGAAGTCAACGCGGACCCACGAGAGCGAGACACGGACGGGGACGGAGTGAGCGACCTCGACGAGTGGACCTACCTCCTGGACCCCCGCGTCGCCGACACGGACGGCGACGGCCTCACCGACTGGGACGAACTCAACCGCACCTACAGCAACCCTTTGGACCAGGACACCGACCGCGAGGGTCTGGCCGACGGCCTGGAGTTCAACTTTTTCGGCACGTCGCCGGTGCTTGGCGACACAGACGGGGACGACCTCGACGACTATGAGGAGCTCTACGTGCGGGGGGAGCGCTACGACCCTCTGGTCGCCGACCTTCCTCGGATCACCGTCAACTACTCCACACCGCCGGCCGTCTACATGGTGACCGACGTCGCAACCACCGAGGAACGCTCCTTCGGCACCAAGATCGCCGAGTCCGCCACCGTCTCCACCACGATGAAGCAGACCGACTCCCTGACCAACCAGAGGACGACACAAAACTCTCAGGAGATCGGTTCAAAGCTGACGATCGGTTGGGGGTCCACGGAAAATCTCGGCGTCCCGGAATCGTCCTGGGAGATCTCCGGCAAACTCTCGTGGTCCCAGGGGACCATGAACGAACGGAGCCAATGCTGGAGTCAGGAGAAATCGCGGACGGCGGCCGAAGCGGTGGAGGACTACGAGAACTACACGAAGACTCAGGCGGTACGCACCACAGGCGGTCGAGTGACCGGCGGAATCAAACTCGAGAACACCGGCAGCGTCTCGGTCACCATCGACTCCGTCGTCGTCAACGTGAAAGTGCCTGACTGGGGCAATCCAGGGGGCTATCGCGTGGTCGCGGCAGTGAAACCCGAATTGGTCGGGAGGTTGACTCTCGGTCCGGGGGACGTCAGCGGCGAGATCTTCGTCTCCACAGGCGAGCGGGACCTCACCGTGGCCCAGGCCCGGGAGATCATGCTCAATGCGGGATCAATTCTCTTCGAGGTCTCGAGCATCGCTCTCACCGACGAGAACAACCGGAGCTTCACGTACAAGACCGAGCAGACCGTATCCCAGACAGCGTTGGTCGCGATCGACTACCAGGGGCACGGTGGCCGGGAACTCGAGAGATATATGGTGGCCACCAACCTGATTCACACCGGTCCGCGAACCTTTGCGGGAGTGACTCTGGGGGAGGTCTTCGACTACCTCGGCATCCCCTTCGAGCAGTTTGAGGGTGGTGCTCTCAAGAGCGTCCGCGGCCTGGAGACACGTTCGCGTCAAGAAGGTGCGTGGTTCCTCCTCACCTCCAGCCCGTCGGTCCGGAACGAGACGACGACGTTCCGCGACATCGTGCTCAAGGCCGGCGACTGGATCCAGGTGGCGTACCTCACGGACTTCGACGAGGACGGACTCTTCACGCGGGAGGAGTACCTCTACGGGACCTACGACACCGAGGTGGACTCCGACGGGGACGGCATCTCGGACTACGACGAACTGAAGACCGGTTGGCACGTGCCAATCCTCGCCAAGACGGTGTTCCCGAATCCGTTGAACTCAGACGACTACGACGGGGACGGTCTGAACGACCCGGCGGAGAGAAGCCTTTCGACCGACCCCCGCAACGCCGACACGGACGGCGACGGGGTCTTGGACAGCGAGGACGCCTACCCCAACATCCCGAACCCGTCCCCCACAAACTTCGCGGCTGAGGTGGGCGACGACCCGGACAACGCGGTGTTCCTCTCCTGGGAGATTCCCGAGGAATACGAGGGAGTCCTCCTCCTCAGACAGGTCGGCACCCCCGTGCTGGTCCGTCCCGCGAACGGCGTCGCGTACGCCCCGGGCGAGATCATCGACAATGCCACCGTGGTCTACGCGGGCGCGGCCGTCTCCTTTGTTGAGAACTGCCTTGCAGTGGGCCTTGCTCTCGCGCAGGCCGAGCAAGCTGATGACCTGGCCGACGCGCTGCGGCGTCACGCCGAGGTGGCGGCGGGCGATCTCGGTGGGGCTCATCCAGCCGTGCTCGATGGTCGGCTTGAGCTGCCAGAGATCGCCGTCGAGGGCGATCTCGGCGGCCACCACTCGGTAGGCCCAGGTGACCTCGGCGTCGACCTCTCCGCTGCGATCGAGGAGCTCGCAGAGCCCGTCGAGGGCGTCGTACTCCCAGCGGCGGCGCTCGAAGTCGAGGCGCTCGCGGGCGATGGCCGCGGCCTCGCGCTCGAGCGGCGAGGCCGAGCGCGAGCGACTGGCGACGGCGCAGACCTCCGGGATCACGCGATCGCGCAGGTGCTGAAGCAGGCGCACGCCGACGCCCTGGCGACCGCCGCCGAGGCGGGCCACGGCCAGGGCCACGCCCGGCTCGAGCAGGA
>CAZGRT010000049.1:0-9115 GCA_964528225.1 uncultured Thermodesulfobacteriota bacterium
CGAGTCGTCCCAGTGGTGGCAGTCCATGGCCGTGGCCATCATCTTCGGCCTCGCGCTCTCCACGGTGCTCACCCTGGGCGTGGTGCCGGCGCTCTACCTCGGGTACTCCCGCCTCCGGGAGCGCACCGGCCGCCGGATGGGGTGGACCCCGGGAGGGGAGTTGGACGGGCTCGAGGGCGCCGAACCCTCGGTCTGAAAGCCGGAGGGGCCCCTCCTACTTCTCCCCCTTCTGCCCGACGAAGTGGTCCTCCTTGTGCTTGAAGAGGACGTTGAAGGTGGTGAGCGACCCGTAGACCCGGGTCACGTACTGCTGCAGGTTCACCTTGTCCTCGTCGGTGAGGCCCTTGTGGGCGTTCACCTGCTGCTCCAGCACCCGGAGCCGGTCGCGGATCATGATGATCTTGTGGAAGAACGCCTCGATCGGCACCGACTTGGGCGCCAGGCCGGGGTCCCCGGGCTTGAGCACCAGCTCTCCTCCCTCCCAGCGGCTCCCGAGCTCCACCTTCGGCGTCTCCTCCTCCCGCAGTTCCCGCACGGCGAGCTGCACCATCTCGTAGGCCGCGGCCTCGGCGGGGGTCAGGCGCTCCAGGTCTCCCCGGGCCACGAAGGTGGACCGGTCTCCCCGGGGGAAGTAGACGCGGCACCGCTGCGCCTCCCCGAAGCCCGAGGTCTCCTCGACACGGCCGAGACCCAGGTTGGCGTGGCGGACGAGGTCGCCCTTGAGCAGGTCCCCGGTCATGGCTCCTCCTTCCCGGCCCCGTCGGCCGGCTGTGCGTTCCCGCCCCGGACGAACCGGTACCCCCGGCCCCGCGCGGTGAGGAAGTGCACGGGGTTCGAGGGGTCGGGCTCGAAGTACCGCCGGAGGCGGGCGATGAAGTTGTCGAGGCTTCGGGTCTCGCTGTCGGAGGGAACGTTCCAGACGTCCTCGAGCAGTTCGCCCCGCCCGAGCACCTCCCCCTCCCGCACGGCGAACAGGCGCAGCACCTTGAGCTCGAGCTCGGTGAGTGCCACCGGTCCCCTCGGGGTCTCGGCCTCGCCGGTCTGGAGGTCCACCCGATTGTCGCCGAAGCGGTACCGGCCGTGGGGCTCGATCTCCTGGCGGTACCACGCCGAGCGGCGGAGCATCCCCTTCACCCGCAGGAGGAACTCGGCGAGGCTGAAGGGCTTGGTCAGGTAGTCGTCGGCGCCCTCGGCGAGCCCGGCCACCCGGTCCTCGGCGGAGGCCAGGGCCGTGAGCATGAGGACGGGCATGCGGGGCTCCACCGCCCGCACGCGCCGGCACACCTCGCGGCCGTTGATGCCGGGGAGCATGAGATCGAGCACGAGCAGGTCGAAGGGGCCGCGCTGGAGAGCGGCCAGGGCCTCCTCGCCGGTCTCCGCGTGGGTCACCCGGTAGCCCTCCTGCTCCAGGTTGAACACCAGACCGTCGGCGATGTGCCGCTCGTCCTCAACGAGCAAGATGTCCGCCTGCCTCATCGCGGCGCCTCCCCCTCCGTTGGCGGGATGCGGGGGAGAACCACGTGCACCGTGGTCCCCCGGCCCGGGCCCGGGCTCTCGATCCAGGCCTTGCCCTTGTGGCGAAGTGCGACCGCCCGGACGATGAAGAGGCCAAGCCCGGAGCCCGCCACGTTCTCGTCCGTGCGGCGGACCCGGTAGAACATGCGGAACACCTTCTTCTGCTCCCTGGGGTCCAGGCCCCGGCCGCGGTCGGCCACCGTGAGGTGGCACGACGTAGGGTCCGCCTCCAGCGCGACCCGGATCCTCGGAGGCCCGTCGGCGTAGAGCACCGCGTTCTCGAGGAGGTTGCGCAGCGCCATCGACAGCGCCTCGGCGTCGAAGCGGGCCCAGACGCCGGGCTGTACCCGCACCTCGAGGCTGCCCTGTTCCGGGACGTCCTGCTGCCGCTCGCGGAAGTACCCCGTGACGAAGGCCGAGAGGTCTCCGGGCCGCAGCGCCAGCCGCCACCCCCGGTGCTCGAAGCGGTTCGCCGTGAGCAGATTCGTCACGAAGCCCTCGAGCCTGCGGGTGTCGTCGAGCATGGTGTCCACGAACGCGTCGAGCTTGTCGCCGGGCGGGTGGCGAAGGCGGATGGTCTCCAGGTGGAGCCGCAGGGAGGCGAGGGGGGAGCGGAGTTCGTGCGTCACCTGGGAGACCAGGCGCTTCTGCTCGCGGTTGAGGGCGGCCTGGCGCTGCCAGTACAGGAAAATCACGTAAATGCCGACGAGGATGACCACGAGGAGCACCAGTCCCTCGGCCAGCAGGAGCCAATCGGTTCCCCCCTGGAGGAGTTCCGGGCTGTACTGCTCGGCCAACGCGCGGAGCCTGCGGTGGCTGCTCAGGAAGCCGTACACCCAGAACACCACCGCGGCGATCCAGACCAGCTGGACCGCGACGAAGACCGTCAGGGGGTTCACCAGGCGTCGGAGCGGTCCCACGGCTTTCCCATCGCAAGGGCAAGGATTTACACAACTATTACAATCGGGTGTCCAGGCCCTCTGATACCATGAAACCGCTGCGCAAACCATTCACGGGAGGCGACGGATGGACGGATTCGGACCCCTCGCCATCGGAAGGCACACAGCGCGCTACCCCCTGATCCAGGGGGGGATGGGCGTGCGGATCTCCGCCGGGAACCTCGCCGGACACGTGGCCCGGTGCGGCGGCGTGGGGCTGGTAGCCACCGCGGCCCTCGGCCTCAACAGCCGGCACTTCACGGGCAAGGGGCTCTACGGCGCCGACGTACTGGCCGTGAAGGACGAGATTCGCAAGGCCTACGCCATAGCGCCGAGCGGCGTGGTGGGTACGAACTGCATGGTGGCGCTCTCCGACTACGACGACGTCGTCCGGGCCTCCTGCGAGGCCGGCGCCAAGGTGATCGTGAGCGGAGCCGGGCTGCCCCTGGGCCTGCCCGGGCTCACCGCCGACTTCCCCGAGGTGGCCCTGGTGCCGATCGTCTCCTCGGTGCGCGCCGCCGATCTGATCGGCCGCAAGTGGGAGAGGGGCTACGGCCGTCTCCCCGACGCCGTGGTGGTGGAGGACCCCGAGACCGCGGGCGGCCACCTTGGCGAGAAGGCCGAGAACATCGGGACCGGCTCCTACGACCAGTACGCCACCGTGCGCGGGGTGAAGGAGTTGTTCCGCGCCGAGTGGGGCGTGGAGGTGCCCGTGATCGCCGCCGGAGGCATCTGGGACCGGGCGGACCTGCTCCACGCCCTGGACGAGGGAGCGGACGGCGTGCAGATGGCGAGCCGCTTCGTGTGCACCGAGGAGTGCGACGCCCACGAGGGCTTCAAGCAGGCCTACCTGGACTGCGGGCCGGAGGACATCGGGCTCATCGAGAGCCCTGCCGGGCTCCCGGCCCGGGCGCTCGTCGCCAACGTGGGGCGGCTCGGGGACGAGCACCGGGGCGACGGGGTTCGCTGCCCGGTGGCGTGCCTCAAGAAGTGCACCTTCCGCGCCGGGCAGGAGCGCTTCTGCATCGCCCGGGCACTGGACCGCGCCCAGCGGGGCGACACGGAGCACGGCCTCGTGTTCTGCGGCTCCAACGCCTGGAGGGCCGAGCGGATCGAGACCGTGCAGGACGTCTTCGACGAGCTCTTCGGCGCGGTCGCGCCCCGGAAGGCCGTCAACGCCTGAGAGCCCCCCTGGACGCCGGCCCGTTCTCGGGCCGACGAAGGACCACGTACGAGAGCCCCGGAGGGATCCTCCGGGGCTCTTTCTTATCCTAACGAAGGTGTATCGGGTCGCAGGGCGAGGCGAACCGGCCGGCCGGCTCTTCGCGTCGACGTGGTTCGGAAGGACGGACAGACTCGCCGCCACGTGCTCGCGGTCCGTCCGTGCAATGCGCCGGCGCCCAGTCGCAGCAAGTAGCACATTGGCGACCTCGAAGGGCCAAAGGGGAGGCGCAGGAGCGGAGTCGCCCAGGAGGCTGCCCCGCACGGAATCGGTTCGCTCGGTGGCTTCGTCCCGAAACACCCACGCCATGGTCATGGAGCAGTCCAGCACGAAGGGCATCAGTATCTCCGGCCTTCCTCGATGAGTTCCCGCACAGACATCCCTCCCAGGGAGTGGGTCTCCTGGAACCGGATGAGGTTCTCGATCGCCTTGCACACGTCGTCCTCGGAGGGGCGCGACAGGGGGGCGAGCTCCGCCACGGGGCGTCCGTAGCGGGTGATGACGAAGCGCTCACCTTTCTGGACGCGTGTGAGGAGTCTCGAAAGTTGTGTCTTCGCCTCGTAGGCACCGATGTGTGTCATCGCCCCTTCCTCGTGCGCTCAGACTAGCGTTAGTTCAGATTCGTCGGCTTCGTCCCCGAACGCAGGTGGGTTGAGTCCCGGCAGGGCAGATCCGTCTTGTGCTTGACCCCAACGACGTCTGGCGCTGTGCGCAAAGTCTCCTTCGCAGGGAAAAAGAGAAGGCCCCGGAGGGCGAACCCTCCGGGGCCTTCGGTGTTGCGGTGAGGTCGAGCTTAGAAGCTGAGCTCGGCCATGAGGTACACCAGGTACGGATCGTCCGGGTCCGTCGTGGCGCCGCTCGACTTCGTCGTCCAGTCGTCGTAGAAGTCGCCGAGCATCACGTAGGAGGCATTGATGCTGAGGTCCAAAGCCTCGGCCATCTTGTAGCCCACGCGGGCCGCGAACTCCGTGCCCAGATTGTCGCCGCCGCCAGTCTCGGTGTAGCTCGTCCCCGAGCGCTTGGCCGCATCTTCCTGGGAGCTCACGTAGCCGACCGCCCCCTTGAGGTACATGGCCTTCAGGTTCGGCGGCGTGTAAGAGCCGGAAAGAACCACGCCCCAGAAACCGAGGAACGCGTTCTGCGCGTCGCGCACCGCCGCGCTGGAGAAGTTGGCGCTCTTGGGGTCGTAGAGGAGGATCATGAGGCCCGACTTGTAGAAGGGAAGATCCGGCCCGGAGGCGCCGTTCACGGACCCGCTGCCGCTCCACGCCGCGGTGCTGAGGGGCATCTTGAGGTCCTCGTCGTCGTTGTCGCCGGAGACGTAGAAGCCTTCGAGGCCGAGCTTCACGCCCGCCACGGTGTAGGTGCCCGTCACGTCGAGAGCGAACCCGCTGACGTCCACGTCATCCACCGCCGCCGACCCGCCGCTCTTCAGCGTGCCGCCGTTGTAGAACGCCCAACCGTCCAGACCCAGGCCGCCCATCTTGTAAGCCGCGTTCACGCCGACCCAGTAGAGGTCCGCGCCGCCCCAAAGGTTCTGGAGACCCACCGCCGTCGTGCCACCGTTGGGCTGTCCGATGTTGATCGTCCCCGTGGGCGTCGAAACGGTCGGAGGCCCTGCGACGCCAGCATTCTCAAAGTCATTGTCGTTAACGTAGTAGAAGTCCAGGCCAATCTTGAGGTCGCCCATGGGCTTGAAGCCGAGCATGAGGGCATACATGTCCACGTCGTCTTCGGCCACGTCGTTGCCTTCCCACAGCTTGAAGGTCCCGACGGTGATGTTGACGGCGTCGAGCTTCACGTTGGCCATGATGCCGGCCACGTCGGAGAGCAGGAAGTAGCCGCTCCAGTTGTCGGCCACGCCCTGCAGGCCCAGCTTGGCGCTCACCGGCGTCTCCGGGACCTTGACGCTCATGTACAGGTTCTTGGTCTCGAGGTTGGTGGAGTCGCCCTGGATGGCGCCGCCATCGTTGCGGCCGGCGTCCGTGAAGGCCTCGTCGCCCCAGTCGAAGTCGATCTCGCCGAAGTAGGTGAACCCCAGGTACTCGTTGAGGTTCATCGTGTACTTCATCCGGACGCGCTGCTCCCAGATCTTCGACGTCTTGGCGTCGTCGGCGAAGTTCGTCGCCGCTCCGAGGCCGTAGTTGTTCATGATGCCGCGCACCCGGAAGAACCCGTTGAGCTCGTGGTCCTTCGCGAAGGACGCGGTGGCCATGCCGATGGCCACGGTGGTGCAGAGTACGGCAAGAATCTTTCTCTTCATCCCATTCCTCCTGTGCTGGTTGACCCAACCCTTGGTGAATTGGCTTTCAATCGTCGAGATGCCACCTTCGGTTCTCCGGCCTCACCTCCTTTTGTCAGAGTGGAGCGGATCCAAAAACGCTGCCGCTGTCTCCCTCTATGGTCCAACAGGCCTTGCGGCCTCTTCGCAATGGGAGCGAAAAGACGCGGTTGGTCGCGGAGCATAACAATGGTTGAAATCCTGTGTCAAGCACCGCACTGCCACGATTTTTCCGCTTCCGTACGGCATCTCCGGGGGTGCCTCCGTCCGTGGAACCGAGCTCACCCCTAGTTTGGCGCCGGAGTATAGCGACCGGGGATGTGCGATTCAAGCATCTTTTTTCAAGCCCGGCGCTGTTTGTGTCGGGAAGAACGCGCGGGGGATCGCACGGGAAATTGCGTCGGGTTCCGGCGTCAGGGCTCCGCGACTTGCAGGGCTTGGACGGGGACGGACATTGTTAATGGCGGCGACCGGGTTAACGGAGAGGTCGGGTGAGAGACAGTCCGGGGGCGTGGGGAGCGCGGCCCGTTCGATGAGGACCTCCCGCCGCCGGGCAACCGGGAGGGACGGCGGCCTTGAGACGGCCGAGATACGGGTGCTAGAGTCCGGCGCGGAGGTTGCCATGGGAAAGGTGCGCGTTCTCTCCGCCGAGGTGGCCAACCGCATCGCCGCGGGCGAGGTGGTGGAGCGGCCGGCGAGCGTGGTGAAGGAACTGGTGGAGAACGCCCTGGACGCCGGCGCGCGGCGGGTGCGCGTGTGGCTGGAGAGCGCGGGCAAGGCCCGTGTGGCGGTGGAGGACGACGGCGAGGGTATGGGGCGCGACGACGCCCTGGCCGCCCTGGAGCGCCACGCCACGAGCAAGCTCGTCTCGGCCGACGACCTGGACCGCATCGGGACGCTGGGGTTCCGGGGGGAGGCGCTGCCGAGCATCGCCTCGGTGAGCCGCTTCCGGCTCTTGACCCGCCCGGAAGGGGCCGCCGAGGGCACCGAGGTGGTGGCGGAGGGCGGGCGGATCGTCTCCGCCGAGGCCCGAGGCGCCGCCCGGGGAACCCGGGTGGAGGTCGCCGACCTCTTCTTCAACGTGCCGGCCCGCCGGAAGTTCTTGAAGGCCGACGCGACGGAGCTCCGGGCCTGCGTGGAGATCGTCACGCAGCTGGCTCTGGCGCAACCCGAGGCGGCTTTCGAGCTTCGCAGCGGCGACCGGGTGCTGCTGGCGGTGCCGCCCGACCAGCCGATCGAGGAGCGGGTGCGCGAGGTGGTGGGGGCCGAGGCGCCCACGGGCATCCACTGGGCCCGGGCCGAGTCGGGCGGCTGGGGCTACGCCCTGGCCTTCGCCGCGCCCCACGAGGGCCGGGGGCACCGAAAGGGGCTGCGGCTCTTCGTGAACGGGCGGCCGGTGCAGGACCGCCTGCTGCTGCGCGCCCTGATGGAGGGGTACCGGGGGCTCCTGGAATCCGGGCGCTACCCCGTCGCCACGCTCTTCCTCCAGGTCCCTCCCGAGGAGGTGGACGTGAACGTGCACCCGGCCAAGCGGGAGGTCCGCTTCCGCGACGAGGGCCGGGTGTTCCGGTGGGTGGCCGGCCGCACGGCCGAGGCCCTGTCGGCAGCCCCGTGGGCCGGCCCCGGGGGGAGTCTCGGCGCCGACCTGCGGGACCGGCCTTCGGCCGGGTGGGGCGCGGGAGCCCGACCGGCCGAGGGGTCGGGCTCCGCCCGCATGGCCGGGGTGGCCGAAGCGCTGGGGGAGTACGCCCGCCGCGCCGGGGGTGCCGGTGCGGGGTTCCGGGCGCCGATTCCCGGGGGCGGCGGGCTCTTCGCCCGGCGGGAGCACGAGGGGGAGCCCCCGGCGCCGCCGGCCGGGCGCTTCGGAGGCTCCGCTCCCTGGGCGCCTTCGACGCCACCTACCTGCTCTTCGAGGACGAGGATTCCCGCGAACTGGTGCTGTTCGACCAGCACGCGGCCCACGAGCGCATCTTATATGAGGAACTGCTCGCCCAGGCGGAGGGCTCCGACGCCAGGCCCCAGCCCCTGCTCTTCCCCGCCACGGTGGAGTGCTCGGCATCGGAGAGGGCTGCCTTCGAGGAGCGGCGGGCCGTGCTCGACCGCCTCGGCTTCCGGGTGGAGCCTTTCGGCCCGGCGGCCCTCGCGGTGACGGCGGCGCCCCGGGGCGTGACCGCGGCCGCGGCGGAAGCCGCGGTGCGCGACCTGCTCTCCGGCGAGGGGGAGGGCGGCGGGGAGGGTCGAGACGCACTGGAGGCGGCCGCCCGCCGGGCGGCCTGCGCCGCGGCCGTGAAGGCCCGCTCGGCCCTGGTGGGCTCGGAGGTGGCCGAGTTGCTCCGAAGGCTCGAGGGGCTCCGGAACCCCTCCCACTGCCCCCACGGACGCCCCCTGCTGGTGCGCCTCTCGCGCCGGGAGATCGAGGCGCTCTTCCACCGGGCCTAGGCCCGGGTTCCCCGGTACCGGTGTCCCGCCCCCGCATCCTCGTGCTCACGGGCCCCACGGCCTCGGGCAAGACCTCGCTGGCCCTGAGCCTGGCGGAGGCCCTCGGCGCGGAGGTCGTCTCGGCGGACTCCATGCAGGTGTACCGCCTCCTGGACGTCGGAACGGCCAAGCCGACCCCGGAGGAGCGGGCCCGGGTGCCACACCACCTGATCGACGTGGCCGACCCGGACGAGCCTTACGGGGCGGGGCGGTTCCGGGACGAGGCGGCGGCCGCCATCGGCGGCATCCTCTCCCGGGGCGCGGTGCCGCTGGTCTGCGGGGGCACGGCGCTCTACCTGAAGGTGCTCCTCGAGGGGCTCGCTCCGGGGCCGGGCCGGCACGAGGGGGTCCGCCGGGAGCTCGAGGGCCGCTGGGACGCCGGGGAGCGCGCGGAGCTGCTCGAGGAGTTGCGGAGGGCCGACCCGGAGCTCGCGCTCCGCCTGCACCCCAACGACCGCACCCGGATCCTCCGCGGGCTCGAGGTGTGGCGGGTCGGCGGGAGCCGGCTGTCGGAACTCCAGCGCGAGCACGCCTTCGCCGAACGCCCTTACGAGGCCCTGCGGCTCGGGGTGGCGGTGGAGCGGGGCGAGCTCCACCGGCGGATCGACCGGCGGGTCGACGCCATGCTCGAGGCAGGCTGGGTGGAGGAGGTCCGGGGCGTGCTCGACCGGGGTTTCTCCA
>CAZGRT010000050.1:0-3642 GCA_964528225.1 uncultured Thermodesulfobacteriota bacterium
CTGGGACGCGCTGGGCGCCATGGCAGAGGAACTGCGCGGGCTGCGCACCGAGGGCGGCCGCCCGTACCGCCTCGTGCCCCTCCCCTGGCCCCGGGAGCGCCGGGCGCCCGACGGGCGACGGTTGCCGGCCACCTACGCCAACTTCCTGGCGGTGAACGGAGCGGTGCTGGTGCCGACCTACGACGACCCTGCGGACGAGGGGGCCCTGGCGGCGGTGGCCGCCGCGTTCCCCGGCCGAGAGGTGGTGGGGATCGCCTGCTCGCCGGTCCTCCTCCAGCACGGCTCTCTCCACTGTCTCACGATGCAGCTTCCGCGAGGGGTGCTCCCATGAACCGACCCGGCCTCCTCTCCCTGGGACTCGTCCAGCAGTCCTGTTCGGCCGACCGGGAGGAGAACCTGGCGAAGACCACTGCCTCGATCCGGACCGCGGCAAACGGGGGAGCGAAGCTCGTCCTCCTCCAGGAGCTGCACACGAGTCGCTATTTTTGCCAAATTGAAGACCCGGCTCTATTTGACCTCGGCGAGCCGATTCCCGGCCCCACCACCGAGGCCCTCGCCGCCACGGCCCGGGAGTGCGGGGTAGTGGTGGTGGGGTCGGTCTTCGAGCGGCGCGCCGCGGGCCTCTACCACAACACCGCCGTGGTGTTGGAGCGCGACGGGACCCTCGCTGGCACCTACCGGAAGATGCACATCCCCGACGACCCCGGTTTCTGCGAGAAGTTCTACTTCGCGCCGGGCGACCTCGGGTTCCGCCCGATCCGCACGTCCGCGGGGGTGCTCGGCGTGCTGGTGTGCTGGGACCAGTGGTATCCGGAGGCGGCTCGGCTCATGGCGCTCGCCGGAGCCGAGATCCTCCTCTACCCCACGGCCATCGGGTGGGACCCCCGGGACGACGACGGGGAGCGGGAACGGCAGCGGGACGCCTGGCTCACCGTCCAGAGGGCTCACGCGGTGGCGAATGGCCTCCCGGTGGCGGTCGCGAACCGGGTGGGCTTCGAATCTGCCCCGCAGGGACCCGGCATCCGCTTCTGGGGGACGAGTTTCGTGGCCGGCTGCCAGGGAGAGGTCCTGGCCCGGGCGGACGAAGCGGACGGTGTGTTGCTGGCGAGCGTGAACCTGGGCCGCACGGAGGAGGTGCGCCGCATCTGGCCCTTCCTGCGCGACCGCCGCGTGGACGCCTATCAGGGACTGACGCGCCGCTACGCGGACGAGGAGGGCTAGGGTCGGTGCCCGGAGTGGTCCTGGAGGTCCGCGGCGCCCTGGGGCTCATCACCCTGGACCGGCCCGAGGCGCTCCACGCCCTCGACCTCCCGATGATCCGGGCCGTGACGCCGGCCCTGGCCCGGTGGGAGCACGACCCGAAGGTTCACGCCGTGGTCATCCGCAGCACGGGGCCCCGGGCCTTCTGCGCGGGCGGCGACATCCGGCGGGTGTGCGAGGCCCGGCAGCGGGGCGAGGGTTCCCTCCCTCGCGACTTCTTCCGTGAGGAGTACGCGCTCAACCTCCGGATCCACCGGTTCCCCAAACCGTACATAGCGCTCCTCGACGGCATCACCATGGGGGGCGGCGTCGGGCTGTCCGTGTACGGCTCCCACCGGGTGGCGACCGAGCACACGGTCTTCGCCATGCCGGAGACCGGGATCGGCTTGTTCCCCGACGTGGGGGGCGGCTACTTCCTCCCGCGGCTTCCCGGCGAGCTCGGCACCTACCTGGCGCTCACCGGCGCCCGCCTCGGGCCCGCCGACGCCATCTCCGCAGGAATCGCCACGCACTTCGTCCCCTCGGCCCGGATCCCCGCACTCCTCGACCGCCTGGAGGAGGCTCCGCTCCACAGAGGCTCCCTCGAAGCGGTCTCCGCGGTTCTGGCCTCGCTCTCGGAGCCGGCCGGGACGCCGGCCCTCGCCGGCGTAAGGGAGGAGATCCGAGAGGCCTTCGGGGGGGACTCCGTGGAGGGGATCCTCGCGCGGCTCCGTCGGCTGGACTCGCCCTGGGCCCGGGAGACCCTGGAGGCCATGGCCTCCAAGTCGCCGACGAGCCTCAAGGTCACCCTTCGCCTGCTGCGGGAAGGCGACGGCCGTGACCTGGAGGAGGAACTGCGGGTGGAGTACCGGCTGACCCAGCGCTTCGTGGGCGCCCACGACTTCTGCGAAGGAGTGCGCGCGGCCCTGGTGGATCGCGACCACCGCCCGCGCTGGCGGCCGTCCGGCCTGGAACAGGTCACCCCGGAGGACCTGGACGCGCTGTTCGCGCCCCTGGAGGAGGGTGAGCTCCTGCCCGGGCACTGGCCGCCACCCGGATGAGCGGCACCGGAAGGGTTCGAGCCCAGGAAAGCGCAAGGGCCCCGAGGGGGCCCTTGCGACCTCTCGCCGAACGTTCCCCTCAGCCCAGGTGCTCGAGCACGATCCGGAGCACGCGGCGCAGGGGCTCGGCCGCGCCCCACAGGAGCTGGTCGCCCAGGGTGAAGCCGGTGAGGAAGTCCGGGCCCATCTTCATCTTGTGGAGCCGGCCGATCGGCACTTCCAGGGTGCCGGAGACCGCGACGGGAGTCAGTCGGGACAGGGTGGCCGCCTTGTCGTTGGGGACCACCCGCACCCACTCGTTGCCGGAGGCGAGGATGTCCGTGACCTCGTCCAGGGGCACGTCCCGGGTGAGCTTCACGGTGAGGGCCTGGCTGTGGCAGCGCATGGCGCCCACCCGCACGCACAGGCCGTCCACCGGGATGGGCCTCTCCGAGCCCAGGATCTTGTTGGTCTCGGCGAACCCCTTCCACTCCTCGCGGGTCTGGCCGTCTTCCACGAGGCGGTCGATCCACGGGATCAGGCTGCCGGCCAGGGGGGCGCCGAAGGCCTCGGTGGGCATGGCCGCGCCCCGCTGCTCCCGGGTCACCCGGGCGTCCAGGTCCAACGCACTCAGGGCCGGGTCGCGGAGCAGGTCCCGGGAGGCGCCGGCGATGGCGGCCATCTGGGCCACGAGCTCGATCATGTTCTTCGCACCGGCCCCGGAGGCCGCCTGGTAGGTCATGGTGGCGAGCCACGCCACCAGCCCCTCCCGGAACAGCCCGTTGAGCGCCATGAGCATGAGGCTCACCGTGCAATTCCCCCCGGCCCAGGCCTTCACGCCGGCCGCCAGGCCCGCGTCGATCACCCCGCGGTTCACCGGATCGAGGACGATGATGGCCTCGTCGCGCATTCGCAGCGTGGACGCCGCATCGATCCAGTGCCCGCTCCACCGGGACTTCCGCAGGTCGTCGTACACCGCCTGGGTGTAGTCCCCTCCCTGGCAGGAGACCACGACGTCGAGGGCCGCGAGCGCCGCCAGATCGTGGGCGTCGGCCAGGGGCGGCGCCGGCAGCCCCACGTCGGGGGGCGCCTCCCCGACCTGGGAAGTGGAGAAGAACACGGGCTCGAAACCGCGGAAGTCGCCCTCGCTCCGCATGCGGTCCATCAGGACCGAACCGACCATCCCCCTCCAACCGACGAAACCGACCCTTCGCATCCGAATCCTCTCTTCCCCTCGCGGGTCTTCGATGTCCCCCCGGGCTCCCGGGCGCGTCATTCTGTCACCGAGCCGACGGGAAGGCAACGCCCCCCGGGGGCGCCGCTTGCATTGCGCCGCCCGTTCGCCCAAGATCGCGCCCCGGCC
>CAZGRT010000051.1:0-3113 GCA_964528225.1 uncultured Thermodesulfobacteriota bacterium
CCCCAGGAGGCGCCCGGCCACGGGCCGCAGAGGGAGCCCCCTTTGCCGGGCCCATTCCAGGAGCCCCCAGTCGTTGGCCACCCACTCCCCGCCGGCGAGCAAGGGGGCGACCTCCTCGAGCCAGCGGGCCGCGTCGGCGAAAGCGGCCTGCCGCACCACCGGGGTCACCAGGGTGAACGACACGCCCCGAGCAGCGCAAAACGCTCTCGCCCCCCGCACCTCGTCCGAGGCCGGCAACCGACAAGCGCAGAACTCCGCCCCGAAGGCGACGCCGGCGTACGCGGCATCCAGATGGCGAAGCTCTTCGGAGGCGGTGGCCCGCAGGAACCTCAGCACAGGAGCCTTTGCACCAGCAGGTCCGCGATGCGCTCCGCGTCGTCCAGGCCGAAGACCGGGCAGGGCGCCTCGAGCCCCTCGACGTCGGTCGCCACGCACAGCACCTCGTCGGTCCACACGACCCGACGGTCGACTTCTCGGCGGACGACCTCGACGCGGGGATGGCCCGTGGCCCCCTTGAAGCCCTCGACGAGGAGCAACCGGACGTCCACCGGGCACAGCGGAACCAGGTCGTCTACGGAGAAGTCCGCCGGGCGGTCCAGGAAGGCGGTCACCTCGGCGTCGGTGACCAGGAAGGTGGCCCGGGCGCCCGCCCTGCGGTGGCGCCAGCTGTCCTTGCCCGGGTGGTCGACCTCGACGGCTCCGCGGTGGTGTTTCGCGGTGGCGCAGGCGATGCCCCGGGCGGCGAGCACCCCCACGAGCCTCTCGACCAGGGTCGTCTTCCCGCTGCCGGAGGGACCCGCTACGAGGCAGACGGAAACCACGGGGGCTCCCCACCGCTCAGGTCCGGCGAGACCCCCTCGAGGAACTGCGGGTCGTAGATCTGGACCCTCACGCGGTCCCCGGGCCCCACGCCCTCCGAGTCCTCGGGCACCAGCAGCAGCGCGTTCGACTCCACGAGGGTCTTGAGAACGCCCGAGCCCTGGCGTTTCATGCCCACGATCTCGAGCCCCGCCCCGCCCCGCTCCACCCGGCAGCGCACGAACTCGAGCCGCCCGGGCCGGCCGCGCACGGACCCCGCCCTGTCGGAGACCACCGCCTCGAACACGGGACGAAACAGCCTCCGGTGCCCCTGGAGCAGCCGCAGGGCAGGCCGCACGAACTCCTCGAACCCGACCATCGCGGAGACCGGGTTGCCCGGCAGCCCGAAGACCGGAGACCGTCCGCGCAGCCCGAAGACCACGGGCTTTCCGGGCTTCATCGCAACCTGCCAGAACTGCACCGCCACCCCGGACTCCGCCAGGGCGGGCCGCACGAAGTCGTAGTCCCCCATCGACACGCCGCCCGTGGTGATCACCACGTCGCAGTGGATCGCCCTCTCCAGCATCTCCAGGAGACCCGAGGGGTCGTCCCGCCCGATGCCGAGGAGAACCGCGATGCCGCCGCTCTCCGCCACCTGGGCCGCCACCCCGTAGGAGTTGGAGTTGACGATCTTGCCGCCGTCCGCGGACGCGTCGAGGTCCACGATCTCGTCGCCGGTGGCGAGGACGGCGACCCGGGGCTGCTGATGCACCAGCACGAAGGAACGCCCCAGGCTCGCCAACATGCCCACCTCGGCCGGGCGGACCACCGTACCCCGGGGCAGCACGCGCTCGCCCGCCCGGACGTCCTCCCCCGCGGGCCGCACGTGGGCGCCCTTCGGAGGCGGGCGGCTCACCGCGAGCCGTTCGCCGCTCGCGGTGGCCTCCTCGACCGGCACCACGGTGTCGGCCCCGGGCGTGATCGGCGCCCCGGTCATGATCTTGACCGCCTCCCCCGGAGCCAGGGCGGCGGGCCCCGCACCGCCTGCCGGCGCCTGCCCCACGATCCTCAGCGGGATGCCCGCCGCGAGGTCCGCGTGGCGGCAGGCGTACCCGTCCATGGCGGAGTTGTCGCGGGGAGGGAGGTCGCGCGGCGCGAAGACGTCCTCGGCCAGGACCCGGGTCCGGGCGTCGAGAATCGAGACCTTCTCCGGGGGGAGGGGCCTCAATGCGCCCAAGATGATCTCCAGGGCCTTCTGCACTCGGATCATGAGGACGTCCCGGCGTGAAAGGCACTGCACGCCCCTGCCGTCGCGCGGGGGGCCGGCGGATCGTAGCAACGCCCGGAAAGACGGGTCAAGGAGGCGTGTCCGGGACCGGAGGCGGCTCGCCGGTCCCCTCCCCTCCGGAGTCCCGGCCCACGACGCGCCCCCCGAGAACCCCGTTCACCTGTCGCAGAGCCCACTGGTGGTCTGCGGCGTCGAGTCCCGCGACGGCGTCGCCCACGACCTCGACGTCGTAGCCGCGCATGGCGGCATCCGCCGCGGTGTACAGAACGCAGATGTTGGTCACGCAGCCGACGAGGCGGACCGTGTCCACGGCCCGCTCCCGGAGCACATGGTCCAGGCGGGAACCGTGGAACCCCGAGTAGGTCGTCTTCTCGACCACGGGGTCGTACGGCGCGGGAGACAGGCTCTCCACAACCCGAGCCCCGGAGGTGCCGCGCACGGCGTGGGGAGGCCACCCCATCCGCCGGAACTCGGCGTCGTCCGGGGCGTGCGCGTCGCAGAGATAGACGACGGGCTCTCCCCGAACCCGGGCATCCTCCACCTCCTCCCGCACGCGGGGCAGGACCTTGCCGGCGTCCGGAACCGGGAGCCTCCCGTCGGTGCGCACGAAGTCCTCGAGCATGTCGATCACGAGCAGGGCGCGCCTCATCTCACCACCCCTCCTCTCCCACCAGCGGCACGAAGCGGCACCCTCCCAGGTTTTCCTCCCGAAAGCCGCCTCGGGTTCGCGTCACCCGCAGCAGGTCCTGGGAGCCTCGGTCGCCCACCGGGATGACGAGCACGCCCCCCGGGCACAGTTGCCGCTGGAGACTCGCGGGAACCCGGGGGCCGCCCGCGGTCACGATCACGCCCTGGAACGGCGCAAGGTCCGGGAGCCCCAGGGTCCCGTCGCCCCGGTGGACCTTCACCCCGA
Organism: uncultured Thermodesulfobacteriota bacterium; assembly: GCA_964528225.1. Taxonomy (GTDB): domain Bacteria; phylum Desulfobacterota; class Deferrisomatia; order Deferrisomatales; family JACRMM01; genus CAZGRT01. The sequence goes on from CAZGRT010000051.1 coordinate 3,000, forward strand.
GGTAGCCCAGCCGCAGGAGCCGCCCCTCCGCCTCGTCGGCCAAGACCGGGTCCCTCTCGACCGTGTGCACGGCGCACCCCATCTCCGCCAGGATCGCCGCCTGGTAGCCCGACC
>CAZGRT010000052.1:0-3221 GCA_964528225.1 uncultured Thermodesulfobacteriota bacterium
TCTACGGGGAGAACCGCCAGGCGCTGGAGGCGAAGCAGACCTTTCCCGACGGCAACGTCGACCGCATCACCTGTTGCCGCAACCTCAAGACCGAGGCACTCAAGCACACCCTGGACGGCTCCTGGCCCCGGTACCGGTACAGCCACGAGGCGGGGCGCTACGAGAAGGACCACAACACCGAGCCCTACGCCGGCGTGATCGTGGGGGTGCGGGCCGACGAGGAGGGGTCGCGGTCCAAGGAGCGCTACTTCTCCCCCCGCGACCGGGCCTCCAACTGGGACATCGGCGACCAGCCGCCCGAGTTCTGGAGCTACTACAAGACCGACTTCGCCCCCGGCACCCACGTGCGGGTCCACCCGCTGCTCGACTGGACCGAGTTGAACATCTGGGAGTACATCAAGCTCGAGCGCATCCCCACCGTGTCGCTGTACTACGACCAGGGCGAGGGAAAGCGGTACCGCTCCCTGGGGTGCTGGCCCTGCACCTCGGCCATCGAGTCGAAGTCCCGGAACGTGGACGACGTGATCCGCGAGCTTCGCAGCGGTGCGCTCTCGAACATCGCCGAGCGCTCCGGCCGGGCCCAGGACAAGGACGACGGCGGGGGCCTAGAGACGCTTCGCCGCGACGGGTACATGTGAGCCCTGCCGCCGAAACCGCCCGACCCCAGACCCGAAGGACGACCCCGATGGCTTCCAGCGAGCAGATGAACATCGTGATCGTCGGCCACGTGGACCACGGCAAGTCCACGGTCATCGGCCGGCTCCTTGCGGACACCGACAGCCTGCCCGAGGGCAAGCTCCAGCAGATCCGGGACCTGTGCGAGCGCACCTCGAAGCCCTTCGAGTACGCGTTTCTCCTCGACGCCCTCAAGGACGAGCAGTCCCAGGGCATCACCATCGACGCGGCCCGGGTCTTCTTCAAGACCGACCGGCGCCACTACATCATCATCGACGCCCCGGGCCACATCGAATTCCTGAAGAACATGATCACCGGGGCGTCCCGCGCCGAGGCGGCCCTGCTGGTGATCGACGCGGACGAGGGCGTGCGGGAGAACTCGCGGCGCCACGGCTACATGCTCTCCATGCTGGGCATCCGCCAGGTGGCGGTGCTGGTGAACAAGATGGACCTCGTGGACTACCGCCAGGAGGCCTTCGACCGGATCCGCGAGGAGTACACGGGCTTCCTGCGCAGCCTGGGGCTCGTGCCGAGGGCCTACCTGCCGGTGAGCGGATTTCACGGGGACAACATCGCCTCGCGCAGCGAACGGATGCCCTGGTACGAGGGGCCCACGGTGCTCGGCATCCTCGACGGGTTCGAAGCTCCCCGCTCGGATGAAGAGCTTCCCTTTCGCATGCCGGTCCAGGACGTCTACAAGTTCACCCGTCTGGGGGACACCCGGCGGATCATCGCCGGCACCGTCGCTTCGGGGAGCCTCCGGGTCGGGGACCGGGTGGTGTTCTACCCGGCCGGGAAGAGCAGCCGCGTCCGCAGCATCTAGGCGTTCCCTCCCCCCGCGTCGCCCGAGGAGGCGCCGGTCTCGGTGAGCGCCGGCGACCCGGTGGGTTTCACTCTCGACGAGCAGCTCTACGTGGTGCGGGGCGACCTGGCCGTCAAGGCCGAGGAAGCCCGGCCGCAGGTCTCCACGCGGCTTCGCGCGAGCCTCTTCTGGCTCGGCCGCCAGCCGATGACGCCCGGCCGGGAGTACGTGCTCCGGGTGGGGACGTCGAAGGTTCCCGCGCGCCTCGAGTCGATCGAGAGGCTGATCGACGCCTCGACGCTGGCCGCGAGCGACCGCCCCACGGCCATCGGGCGCCACGACGTCGCCGAGTGTGTGCTGGCCTGCGAGCAGAACCTTACGTTCGACCTGAGCACGCTCGTGGCCGAGACCGGCCGCTTCGTCGTGATCGACGACTACGAGATCAGCGGCGGGGGCATCGTCACCGAGAGCCTGCGAGACGACCAGGCGTGGGTGCGCGAGCAGGTGGTGCTGCGAAACCTCAAGTGGGAGAAGAGCGCCATCGCCCGGGAGCAGCGCGCGGAGCGGTACAGCCAGCGCTCGGCGCTGGTGCTGGTGACGGGCTCCGCGGACTCGGCGAAGAAGGAGATCGCCAAGGCGCTGGAGACCCAACTCTTCGCCCAGGGGAGGTTCGCGTACTACCTCGGCATCGGAAGCGTGCTCTACGGGGTGGACGCGGACCTCAAGTCCCGCGAGGAGGACAGCCGGCTCGAGCACCGCCGGGAGCACCTGCGGCGCTTCGGCGAGGTGGCCCACCTCTTCCTCGACGCGGGGATGATCCTCGTGGCGACCGCCATCGAGCTCACCCACGCGGATTACGACCTCATGCGAACGATCCTGCCCAAGCACGACGTGTACGTCGTGTGGGCCGGCGACACCGTGACCACGGACATCCCGTTCCACCTGCGCATCCCGTCGGACGAGCCGGTGGGGGAGGCGGTGTCCCGGGCGAAGGCGGCCCTCCAGGACCTGGGGGTCTTCTTCCGGGGCTGAACCCGAAGGGACGAGAGGAGGCGCTTCGTTGCGGGGACTCGACGTGTCGTTGGAGGGAGTCCTGGACCTGGCCGAGGAGGCAGGCCGTGCGATCTTGGCGATCTACGGCGGCCCCGTGGCCACCGAGATCAAGGAGGACCGCACCCCGCTCACCGCTGCGGATCGGGCCTCCCACGGCGTGATCGAGGCGGGCCTGCGCCGGATGTCGCCGGGCCGCCCGGTGCTCTCGGAAGAGGGTCGGTCGATCCCGCACGCGGAGCGCGCCGGCTGGGAGAGCTTCTGGCTCGTCGATCCCCTGGACGGCACCAAGGAGTTCCTCAAGCGCAACGGCGAGTTCACGGTCAACATCGCCCTCGTGGAGCGGGGAAGCCCCGTCTTCGGGGTCGTCTTCGCGCCGGCCCTGGGGGCCCTGTACTGGGGGGCGCGGGACGCGGGGGCGTGGTGCCGGCGGGGTACGGCGCCGGCCGAGAGGATCCGGGTGCGGCGGCCCGACCCGGCACGGGGCCTGACCGTGGTGCAGAGCCGCTCCCACCCTTCGCCGGAACTCGACGCCTACCTGCGGGGGATGAAGGTGGCGGACGCGATCTCCGTCGGGAGCTCGCTCAAGTTCTGCGCCGTGGCCGAGGGCCGGGCGGACCTCTACGCGCGGTTCGGCCCGACGATGGAGTGGGACACCGGCGCGGGCCAGGCCGTCCTGGAGGCGGCCGGCGGC
>CAZGRT010000053.1:0-5423 GCA_964528225.1 uncultured Thermodesulfobacteriota bacterium
ACGGCCGCGTCGTCGGGCGAGACGGCGGAGCGGTCCTCGATGAAGTCCCCCAGGTGGCTGTCCTCTTCGTCCCCGATCGGCGTCTCGAGACTGATGGGCTCCTTGGCGATCTTGAGCACCTTGCGCACCTTGGCGACGCTCATGTCCATGCGCTCGGCGATCTCCTCGGGCTTGGGCTCCCGGCCGAGTTCCTGGACCAGGTAGCGGCTCGTGCGCACCAGCTTGTTGATCGTCTCGACCATGTGCACCGGCACCCGGATGGTGCGGGCCTGGTCGGCGATGGCGCGGGTGATGGCCTGGCGGATCCACCACGTGGCGTAGGTGGAGAACTTGTAGCCCCGCTGGTACTCGAACTTGTCCACGGCCTTCATGAGGCCGATGTTGCCCTCCTGGATCAGGTCCAGGAACTGGAGCCCCCGGTTCGTGTACTTCTTGGCGATGCTCACCACGAGCCTCAGGTTGGCCTCGATCAGCTCGGCCTTCGCCATCTTGGCGCGCAACTGGCCCGACCGGATGGCCTTCACCTTGTCGGAGAGGGCCTCCCGGGAAAGCCCGGTGCGGCGCTCCACCGAGTCGATCACGTCCAACTGCCGCTCCGCTTCCTTGCGCAGCCGCTTGACCTGGTCGGGCCGCCGGCCGAACCCCTGGCAGATGGTCCGGAGATCCTTGCCGCGGCACGCCTTGAGGAACTCGTGCGCTCCGACGCCCAACTCGCCCTCCATCGCGCGCAGCGCCCTCTCGGCCCGCCTCACCTCGTCCGAGAGGTGGATGTAGCGGGCCACGATCTCCTCGATCACCTGGTCCTTGAGGTTGAGGGAGCGGAAGAGCCGCACCATTTCGCGCTGCAGCTCCTTGACCTGCTCCTCCAGCCGGGCCGAGCGCCTCGACCCGACGAGACGGGCCTTGAGGTCGGCCCGGCGGCGGTCGAGCTCCTGGATCTCCCGGATCGTCGCCAGCACGCGCTCGGCCTGGGAGCCCGGCGAGCCCTCCACCTTCTCCGTGCCCTCGTCTTCGTCGTCTTCCTCTTCCTCGGAGCTGTCTCCATCGAGGCTGTCCACCACCGCCCGGAGGCTCACCTCCTCCGCCTCGAGCTTCTCGCCGAGGGCGACCATCTCCTCCACGGCGAGGGAACCGCTGAAGGCCGCCTCGAAGGCCTCGTGCAGTCCGGCTTCGATTCGCTTGGCGATCTCGACCTCCCCCTCCCGGGTCAGCAGCGAGACCGACCCCATCTCGCGCAGGTACATCCGTACCGGGTCGTTGGTGCGCTCGAAGAGTTCCTCGTACTCCGCCTTCTCCTCCTCCGCCTCCTCCTCGTCCCGATCGGAGGACTCCTGCTCGCCGAGCGCTCCCTCGGCCTCCTCCCCGCCCCCGGTCTCCCTCTCGATCCCGGCGTCGTCCACTACCGCGATGTCGAGATCGCGAAGGGTCATGATGAGTTCGTCGATGGCCTCGGGGTCCACCACCTCTTCGGGGAGAGCGTCGTTGATCTCCCGATAGGTCAGGTAGCCCCGATCCCGCCCGTCCTCGATCAGGTCCTCGAAATCTTCCAGCCGAAACCCGTTGGGCATTCGAACCTTCTCCTTGCGCTCCACACACCAAAGCCGGCCAAGATACCACAGAAATCAACAATTTGAAGGGGTCAAGTGCGCCCCGACGCCAATCGGCGGGTCGAGGCCAGGGCCCGGTCGAGTTCCTGCTTCTCCCGGAGCAGTCCCTCGAGCCGCGCCGGCGTCCCTTCCCTCTCCGCCTCGCGGAGCTCTCGCAGCAGCCGCGAGACCCGCGCCTCCAGGAAGCGCAGCTCGAGCTTCGCCTCGAGGACGGAGTAGGGGGGGCGCGGGTCGGCGTCCTGCACGAGCAGCGGCGTCAGCACGGCGCGGACCTCCCGCGGAGTCTCGTCCACGGGCAGCAGCCCGGGCGCCTCGCTCCGGCCCGAGACGAATTCGGCGGCGTCGCGGAGAGCGCCCTGCGACATCCACTCCAGGGCCTCCCGGGACCGAAACCGCTCGCGGCACGCCGGTTCGCTCACGAGGGCCGCGACGACCGCCCTCTCGACCGGATCCCCTTCCGAGCGGGGCGCAGCGGGAGGGGCAGCGGCCTTCTTCCCCGCCCCGATCCGACCGCGCAACAGGCCCTCGTCCACGCCCAGGAGTTCCGCCGCCCTCCGGAGGTAGAGGTCCCTCGCCATGCCGTCCGCGACGGCCTTGAGCCGCGGGGCGACCTCGTCCACGGCGGCCACGCGTCCCTCCACCGACCCCAGGTCGAGCCTGGATCCCAGGTCGTCGAGGAACACCTCCAGGAGCGGCCTCGCCTTCGCCACCTGCGACGCGAGGTCCCCCCCGTCGCGCACGAAGCTGTCGGGGTCGTGGTCGCCCGGCAGGAGAACCGTGCGGCACGGGAAACTCTCTTCCAGGAACACGTCGAGGCTCCGGAAGGCCGCCCGCCGTCCCGCGGCGTCGCCGTCGTAGATGAGCACCGCCTCGTCCACCCGCCGGCGCAGCGACCGGACGTGGTCGGCGGTGAGCGCCGTGCCCAGGGTCGCCAGGGCCGTGGGGACGCCGTGGCAGTGAAGGCCGATCACGTCCATGTACCCTTCGACCACGAGCGCCCTCCGCTCGGAGCGCAGCGCCTCGGCGGCCTGGGGCAACCCGTAGAGGACCTCGCTCTTGCGGAAGACGGGCGACTCCGGCCCGTTCAGGTACTTCGGCTCGCCCTCCCCCAGGATGCGCCCGCCGAAACTCACGACCCGACCCGCTGCGTCCTGGATCGGGAACACCAGCCGGTCGCGAAGCCGGTCGTAATAACCACCGCTCGTGCGTTCGGCAAGGAGCCCCGCCGTGGCGGCATCGGCGGCATCCGCGCCCTTCTCCCTCAGGTAGCGCGCCAGGTTGTCCCAGCCGGCCGGGGCGTACCCCAGCCGGAAGGACTCCGCGGCGTCGGCGCCCACGCCCCTGCGTTCGAGGTAGGCTCGGGCGGCCTCGCCGGCTCTCCCGACGAGCAACTGGTGCCGATAGTACCGGGCCGCCGTCTCGAGGAGGTCGAGCAGCCCCCCCTTTTCCTCCCGGACTCGCCTTTCCCGGGGGGTCTCCTCGGCCACGCTCACGCCGGCCCGCTCGCCCAACTGCCTTACCGCGTCGCCGAAGGACGCGCCCTCGATCTCCATCACGAAGCGGAAGACCGACCCCCCGACGCCGCACCCGAAACAGTGGTAGGTGCCCCGTTCCTCGTTGACGATGAAGGAGGGGGTCTTCTCCGGGTGGAACGGGCACAGGCCCTTCCAGTTCTTGCCGGCCCGCTTCAGCGCCACGTGCCGTCCGACCACCTCGACGATCGAGGTGCGCGAGCGGATCGCCTCGAGGATGTGGTCCGGAATCCGCACGCTCACTCCAAGGGGCCCCGAGACCCGCACAGGGGCACCCCCTCGGCAGGGAACGCCCCGTCTAGCCCAGGTCGATCCACGTGACCGCGTCTCCTTCCGGACGCACTTCCCGCACGTGGGGCGCGGACGCGAGATGCTCGCGCACCGCACGCCGGAGGGCACCGGTGCCCCTCCCGTGGACGACGCGGAACCCGCGAACTCCGGCCACCAGGGCCCGGTCCAGTGCCCGGTCCACCGAGGCGAGGGCCTCCTCCACGGTGGAGCCGATCACGTTCACATCCGAGGCGCCCGCCTCCGCCTCCACCCGCACCCGCGGTGCGGGCTGCTCGGGCGGCCGGGCTTCGCCCGGCGCCCGGAGATCCTCGAGGGGCACGGTCACCCGCAGGGTCCCCAGCCGCACGACGGCCCGCCTGCCGTCGGGCTCCACCGCCTGGACCTCCCCTTCCCGGCCCAGGGAGGCCACCTGGACCCGCATGCCGGGCACGACCTCCGCCTCGAGCCCACCGGGCGAGGGCTCGGTCTCCTCGGGCCCCAGGCGTTCCTCCGCCAGCCGTTGGAGGGAGGCCACTTCGGCCTCGGCGGCGGCCCGGCCGATGGCTCCGTCCGACAGGCGCCGGACGGCGTCGCGCATCTCGCGGCGCACCTCCTCCACCAGGGCGCGAACCTCCCGACGGAACTCGGCTCGGACGGCGTCGCGCTCCCTCCGCGCCTCGCGGACCAGGTCCTCTTGCTGGCGGTTCCTGGCCTCCCAGTCCGCGCGGAGCGCCTCGGCCCGCTCCGCGGCCGCCCGGGCGCGGTCCTCCGCCTCCTCGAGCCCCCGAAGCAGTTCTCCGCCGCGCCCCTCGTCGCCGGCGGCGTACCTCCGCGCTCGGGCGAGGACGTCGCTTGGCATGCCGAGCCGCTCCGCGACCTCCAGCGCGTTGGAGGCCCCGGAGCGCCCGTACTCGAGCCGGTACTGCGGCTCCCCGGTGGAGGGATCGAAGGCCACCGCGGCACTCCGGCCGTCGGGCCTCGAACGGGCGAACGCCTTCAGTCCCGCCAGGTGGGTGGTGGCCATGAGGCATGCCCCGCGCTCCAGCAGGGTCTCCACCACGGCCGCCGCGAGGGCGAGGCCCTCCCTCGGGTCGGTTCCCGTACCGAGTTCGTCCAGGAGGGCGAAACAGCCGCTCTCGGCCCGCTCCACGATGTCCCGCAGGTTCCCGACGTGAGCCGAAAAGGTGGAGAGGTGCCGGTCGATGTCCTGCTCGTCGCCGATGTCGGCGTAGACCGCGGGGAACCAGCCCACGCGGCTCCCTTCCGCCGCCGGCACGAACAGCCCGCACCGGGCCATGGCGGTGAGGAGCCCTGCCGTCTTGAGGGCCACGGTCTTCCCGCCGGCGTTCGCCCCGGTGACCAGCAGCCAGCGGCTCGGAGGCTCCAGGAGAATGTCCACGGGGACCACCGCGACGTCGCCCGAAACCTCCAGCAGCGGGTGCCGCGCCTCGCGCAGTTCCAGGACCGGCGCCTCCGGGATGTCGGGCCGCACCGCCCGCAGGCGCCTCGCCAGGGCCAGGCGGGCCGCCAATGCGTCCACGTGGGCGACGACCGCGAGGTTGCCCTTCAGGGCCCCGGACGCCTCCCCGACCGAACGGGTGATCTCCAGGAGGATGCGGCGGACCTCCGCCTCCTCGTCTTCCCGGAGCACCCCGAACTGGTTGTTGAGCTCGACCGTCTCCAGCGGCTCCACGAAGAAGGTGGAGCCCGTGCGGGAGCGATCGTGCACGATCCCCTTCAGATAGCCCCGGAAATCGGTGCGCAGCGGAACCACGTACCGCCCGCCGCGCAGCGTGATGAAGTCGTCCTGGACGACCGGGTCCAGGGCTGCGTCTCCCAGCAGCCCCTCGAGCACGCGCAGGATGCGCCCCCGGAGCCGCCGCTGCTCCTCGCGGAGGGCCAACAGGGCCGGGCTGGCGCCGTCGAGGATCTCGCCGCGGGGCCCGAACGTCCTCTCGAAGCGGTCCGCCAGTTCCCACAGGGGCCGCATGCGCCCGGCGTACCGCCCCAGCAG
>CAZGRT010000054.1:0-2545 GCA_964528225.1 uncultured Thermodesulfobacteriota bacterium
CCCGGAGCGGATGCTATAGTTCGCCGACTTTCGGACCCGGGCCCCCCGAGGAAGGAATGGCCGCCCTCCGAATCCTCCGACGAAACGAGCCTTCTCCAGCGACGCGAGAAGGCTTTTTTTTGAGTTAGCGCCGTGACCGACGCCGCCGATCGACTCCTCCTCAACGAAGACTCCGTCCGCAGGACCCTCGCCCGAATGGCCCACGAGGTCGTGGAGCGCAACCGCGGAACCGAGGGGCTCGCGCTGGTCGGCGTGGTGACCCGCGGGGCCATCCTCGCCGAGCGCCTGCGCGACCTCATCCGCCAGGCCGAGGGGGTGGACGTCCCCCTGGGCCGCCTGGACATCACGCTGTACCGCGACGACGTCTCCCTGCCCGGGCGCCACCCCGTCCCCAAGCCCACGGACATCCCCTTCGACCTCGACGACCGCGTGGTCGTCCTGGTGGACGACGTCCTCTTCACCGGGCGCACCGTGCGGGCCGGGCTCGACGCCCTCATGGACTTCGGGCGTCCGCGGGCGGTTCAGCTGGCGGTGCTGGTGGACCGCGGGCACCGGGAGCTCCCCATCCAGGCGGACTACGTCGGCCACGTCGTGCGCACGGTGCGCGACCAGCGGGTGGAGCTCCGCCTGCGGGAAACCAGCGGCGAGGACTCCCTGGCGCTGCTCGAGCCCGGGAGCGGTCCCTGGCTGCCGGGCATGCCGGACCGCCGGGGCGGGGGGGGCTGACCGTGGCCTTCGACCGCAAGGACCTCCTCGCCATCGCGCCGCTCTCGGCGGACGAGATCACGTCGATCCTCGACGCGGCGGACGGCTTCGCGGAGGTCTCCCGGCGCGAGGTGAAGAAGGTACCCACCCTGCGGGGCACGACCGTGGTGAACTGTTTCTTCGAGGCGTCCACCCGCACCCGGGTGTCGTTCGAGATCGCGGAGAAGCGGCTCTCGGCGGACGCGGTGAACATCTCGTCCTCGGGGAGCTCCGTGGCCAAGGGGGAGACCCTGCTCGACACGGTGAAGAACGTGGAGGCCATGGCCCCCGACGTGGTGGTGATCCGCCACGGCGCGGCCGGGGCGGCCGACTTCGTGGCGCGCCGCATTCGCGCGGCGGTGGTCAACGCGGGGGACGGCCGCCACGAACACCCCACCCAGGCGCTGCTCGACGCGTACACGATCCGCAAGCACAAGGGGCGCGTGCAGGGACTGACCGTGGCGATCCTCGGCGACATCGCCAACAGCCGGGTGGCCCGCTCGAACATCCACGCCCTCACCAAGCTCGGCGCGAAGGTGCGCGTGTGCGGGCCGCCCACCATGCTGCCGCCCGAGGTGGGGCGCCTGGGAGTCTCGAGCACGAGCGACGTGCGGGAGGCGGTGGAGGGCGCCGACGTCGTCATGGCGCTGCGCATCCAGAAGGAGCGCCTGGGGCGGGCTTCCTTCCCAAGCCTGCGGGAGTACGCCCGCTTCTTCGGGTTGAACGCCTCGGTGCTGGAGCGCGCGCGCCCCGACGCCATCGTCATGCACCCCGGGCCCATGAACCGCGGGGTGGAGATCTCCTCCGACGTGGCCGACGGCCCCCGCTCCGTGATCCTCGAACAGGTGGAGAGCGGCGTGGCGGTGCGCATGGCGGTCGTCTACCTGCTCGCAGGAGGGAGGGCGGAATGGACCTCCTGATCCGCGGGGCCCACGTGGTGGACCCCGCGACCGGCACGGACGGGGTGAGGGACGTCGCCGTGGGCGGGGGGCGGGTGCTCGCCGTCGAGAATTCCATCGAGCCCGGCGCTGCCGCGGTGATCGAGGCCGGCGGGCTGCACGCCTTCCCGGGCCTGGTGGACGTGCACGTGCACCTGCGGGAGCCCGGCTTCGAGTACAAGGAGACCGTGGCGAGCGGGAGCCGCGCCGCGGCGGCGGGCGGCTTCACGTCCGTGTGCTGCATGCCCAACACGAACCCGGTGAACGACAACGCCGAGGTGACCCGGTACATCCTGGAGAGGGCCCGGCGGGAGGCGGTGTGCCGCGTCTACCCGGTGGGGGCCGTGTCCCGGGGGCTCAAGGGCGAGGAACTGGCCGACATGGGCGAGTTGGCCGCGGCCGGCTGCGTGGCCGTGACCGACGACGGCCGGCCCGTCTCCTCGAGCCTGCTCATGCGCCGGGCGCTCGAGTACTCCCAGGCCTTCGGGCTCACGGTGGTCAGCCACTGCGAGGACGACGACCTTGCGGCCGGCGGGTGCATGAACGAGGGTCTCACCTCCACCCAGCTGGGGTTGCCGTCGATCCCGGCCGAGGCCGAGGAGGTCCAGGTCGCCAGGGACCTCCTGCTCCTGCGCCGCACCGGGGGGCGGCTCCACCTGGCGCACCTCTCCACCCGGGGCAGCGTGGAACTGCTGCGGTGGGGGAAGCGGGTGGGCCTTCCCGTCACCGGGGAGACCGCGCCCCACTACTTCACCCTCACCGACGACGCGGTGCGCACCTTCGACGCCCGCTTCAAGATGAACCCCCCCCTGCGGGAGGCGGCCGACGTGGAGGCGATGCGCCGAGCGCTGGCGCGGGGCACG
>CAZGRT010000055.1:0-2892 GCA_964528225.1 uncultured Thermodesulfobacteriota bacterium
CCCGCGTTTCGGGCGATGGTGGAGGCTCCCGCGGTCCTCGCCTTCTGCGGCCGCAAGGGCCGGGCAGGGTTCAAGAAGGGGGAGCCGGGCACTCCCCGGGGGGACTGGCTGCTCTTCGACGTGGCGCTGGCCATGGAGAACCTGATGCTGGCTGCCGAGGCCGAAGGCCTGGGTACCGTGTGCGTGGGGCTGTTCGACGCGGCGGCAGCGGCAAAGGCCCTGGGCGTGCCCGCCGAGGTGGACGTGGTGGCGCTCACCCCGCTGGGCTACCCGGCTGGCGAGACCAAGGTCCCGCCGCGGAAGGGACGAGGGGAGTTCGTCCACTGGGACCGCTACGGCGCGGCGTGAACCGGCTCTTGAGGGCGCCTTGGGCGCCCTCAAGCCGTTCGAGGAGACGATGATCGACCTGCACACCCACACGCTGTTTTCCGATGGCGAGCTCACACCGTCCGAGCTCATCCGGCGGGCTCAGTGCGCCGGGCTGCGCGCGCTCGGGATCACCGACCACGCCGACATGGCCACCTTCGAGTGGATCCTTCCGCGGATCCTCCGGGCGTGCGCGGAGAACGAACAGGCCCGCGGGTTCCGCTGCGTGCCGGGCATCGAGCTGACGCACGTGCCGCCCTCCCTCGTGGCGCGTTACGTGGCCGAGGCCCGGGGCCTGGGAGCGCAGTTGGTCATCGTCCACGGGGAGAGCCCGGTGGAACCCGTCGATCCGGGGACGAATCGGGCGGCGATCGAAGCCGGCGCCGACATCGTGAGCCACCCGGGCCTGATCTCCGAGGAGGACGCCCGCCTCGCCTCCGAGAGGGGGGTGCACCTGGAGATCACCGCGCGCAAGGGGCACAGCCTCACCAACGGTCACGTGGCTGCCATGGCCCGGCGGACCGGAGCCCCGCTGGTCCTCAATACCGACGCTCACGCCCCGGGGGACCTGATCTCGGAACCCTTCGCGAGGGTCGTGGCACTCGGGGCCGGCTTGACGGAGGCGGAGTACGCGGCTCTTCGCAGGAACATGGCCCGCCTGGCCGGGGTGGAGGAGGCGGCTTGAAGAGTTCTTCAGCGTTGCTGCTCGCCGGGCTGCTCGTCGCGGGTTGCGCGGGCCCGGCTCCGCGGCAGCCCGCGCCGGAGTCGGCCCCGGTCCCGCCCTGGACCATGGAGGGCGGCGACCCCGGTCGCACGTCGCGGGGCGCCCCGGTGGCTCCGGGGGGCTGGCAGGTCGAGCGGATGATCGACCTGGTGGAGAAGGACCGGTATGCGCCCCTCGAGAGCGCCAGCCCGCTGTTGATCGAGGGCGCGGCGTACGTCGGCCACACGGGGAGGCGCTTCGAGGCGATCCTGAGCGATGGATCGCGGCTGTGGAGCGTGGCGACGAAGGGCAGGGTGTACACGACCGCGGCCTTCGCGGAAGACCTGCTCGTGTTCGGCGACGACGAGGGGATCGTCCAGGCCGTGGATCTCACCGGCGCCGTCCGGTGGCGGTTCCCGGTGTCCTATCCGGTGGTGTCGAGTCCGTTGGCCGCCGACGGGAAGGTGTTCGTGGCCGTCTCGGACCAGAACGTGTTCGGCCTGGAGGCGGCGACCGGCCGCCCCCTCTGGCAGTATGGCCGCCGCTTCCCGCGGCGCAACGTTCTGTGGAGAACCCTGGGCCTGAGCTTCGGAGAAGGCCGGGTGTACGCCGGGTTCTCCGACGGAGCGGTGGTGGCCCTGGACGCCTCCCTCGGCCGCGTTCTCTGGCGGGCGGACATCGGCGCCGCGGAACTCTTCGGGGACGTGGCGGCCGGTCCCTCCTACCGGGACGGGCGGGTGTACGCCGGGGTGTCCCGGGGCCCCGTGGTCTGCCTGGATGCGGCTACGGGCGAGGAGGTCTGGCGCGCGAACGTGGAGGCGGCCGCCGGCTTCGCCGTCGGAGAGGAGGTTCTCTACGTGGCGACGGTGTCCGGAGGGGTGTCGGCGCTGTCTCGGGCCGACGGGAAGCCACTGTGGGAGACGGCTCTCGACGGGGGGGCCTCGACGGCGCCGGTGCTGGCGGGGGGCTTCGTGGTGGCGGGCGCCTCGGAAGGGAGCCTTCTGGTGCTGGACGCGACGACGGGAGCGATCCGCAGCCGATACTGGCCCGGCTCGGGGCTGCGGGGTCAGCCGACCGTGTGGGGGGGACAGGTGCTCTTCCTGTCGAACCGCGGCGTGCTCCACTGGCTGAGGTGAGGGATGGGACTCAGCGGAAAACTGATCGGCGCGGGGCTCGGGTTCTTTCTCGGGGGGCCGCTGGGGGCGGTGATCGGGGGCGTGATCGGTCACTACGTCAAGGATTCCCCCCTGGGCGAGGGGACGGGGGGCGCGGACCCTCGAGTCCGCCAGCAGCAGCAGGAGTTATATTTCGTCGCGAGCCTCGTCGGGATCCTCACGGCGATGATGAAGGCGGACGGGGAGGTTCGGCAGGAGGAGGTCCGGGCCATCCGGACGTTCTTCTCGGAGCGCCTGGGCTACCGAGGCGAGTCGCTGGACATCCTGCGGGACCTCATCAAGCAGTTCCTGCGCAACGGCGTGGACATGGAGGCGCTGTGCCGCGACGTCAGCGCACGTGCCGACTACCCGACGAGGCTGCTGCTCGTGGAGTGCATGCTCGACATCGGGATGGCGGACGGCCGGATGGATCCGGCTGAGCAGGCCGTGTTCGACCGTGCGGTGGGCCTCCTGGGGATCTCGGCCACGGACGCGCGCGGACTCCTGGCCCGGACCCGGCCTCACCGGGACTTCGAGACCCTGGGGGTCTCCCCGGACGCCGACGCCGAGGAGATCCGACGCGCGTACCGCGAGCTGGTGAAGAAGTACCATCCCGATCGGGTGGCCCATCTGGGAGACGAATTCAAGCAGCTCGCCCACCGCAAGTTC
>CAZGRT010000056.1:0-7380 GCA_964528225.1 uncultured Thermodesulfobacteriota bacterium
GGGACCGCCGGAACCCTCCTCGCCATCCCCGTCGCCTGGGCCCTGGCCAATCTCTCCGCCCTCCCCCAACTCCTCTTGCTCGCGTTGGCCCTGCCTGCTGCGGCCCGGGTGTGCGGACGGGCCGCCGAAGCGGACGGCCGCGACGACCCGGGCTGGATCGTCCTCGACGAGATCGTGGGGTTCTGCTTCGCGTCGGCGCTTCTCGCTCCGACAGCGGTTTCGATGGCGCTGGCTTTCGTCCTCTTTCGCCTGTTTGATATACTCAAGCCCCCGCCGATCCGGTGGGTCGAGCGGCACTTCCCGGGCGGGTGGGGGATCCTGCTGGACGACGTGGCCGCCGGCCTCTATGCGCGGGTGGTTCTCGAGTTGCTCCACCGGGCGGGGGCCTTCTAGGATCGACTGCCCGGGCGCAGGACCCGACGTTCCCGAGGAAGCCGTGGCGATCCCTCCGGAAGAGAGGCTGGCAGCGCTCCTGGGGCCGACGGGCGGTTCCCTGGCCCTCGCGGAGTCGTGCACGGGGGGGCTCATCGCGCACCGCGTGACCCAGGTGCCCGGGAGTTCGGCGTACTTCGAGTGCGGGGTGGTCTCCTACTCCAACCGCTCGAAGACCAGGCTGCTCTGCGTCCCCCCCGAGTTGCTCGCCGAACACGGCGCCGTCTCCGAGGCGTGCGCCCGGGCCATGCTCGACGGCCTCCTCGCGGCGACCTCGGCCCGTCTGGGAGCGGCCGTGACCGGCGTCGCGGGACCCTCCGGGGGCAGCCCGGAGAAGCCGGTCGGCACCGTGTGGGTAGCCTGGGGATCGCCGGGCCGGGTGCGGACGGAGCGCCTGCGGCTCGGAGGAGACCGCGCGGCGGTGAAGGCCGCGGCGGCCGACGCGGTACTGGAGCGCCTGGTGCGGGCCGCGGAGGAGGGCGGGTGAGCCGAATCCGTTGCTTCGTCGCCGCGGACCTCCCCGACCCGGTGCGCGACGACCTCCTCTCGCTCCAGCGGCGCCTCGGCGGGCGGGGGCTGGAGGCCCGGTGGGCGGGGCGCCACGCCCTCCACCTGACGCTCAAGTTCCTCGGCGAGATCGAGCCGGAGCGTTTCGAGCGGGTGGTAGAGGCGCTCTCCGAGCCTCTGGGCATCGGAGGACCGCTCTCCCTGCGGCCGGCGGGACTGGGGGCCTTCCCCTCCGCCGCCCGAGCCCGGGTGATCTGGGTGGGCCTCGCCGGAGACACCGCGGCGCTGGCGCGCGGCGCCCTCGCGCTGGAGGGCCGTCTGCAACCCCTGGGGATCGCCGGGGAGGACCGGCCGTTCCGGGCCCACCTGACCCTGGGAAGGGCCCGGGCGCCGAGCGGAATCCCGGGCGCCGCAGAGGTCCTGGAGGCGTATCACGATTACGAGGGACCGCCCTTTCGGGTAGCCGGATTCGTGCTCTACGAGAGTCGGCTCTCCCCGAGCGGGCCCACGCACACCCCGAGGCTCACCATTCCCCTCGACTGACCGGCCGGGGGAGTTCGCGCACAGGCGCAGACGACGGGAGGGATCTCATGGCAGCAGAGCGGGAGCAGGCAGTGCAGCTGGCCATCGGCCAGATCGAGAAGCAGTTCGGCAAGGGCGCCATCATGCGCCTCGGCGAGGGCGGGCAGGCCAAGGGCATCGAGGGCATCTCCTCGGGCGCTCTCTCCCTCGACGTCGCCTTGGGGGTCGGGGGCTACCCGAGAGGACGGGTCGTGGAGATCTTCGGCCCGGAGTCCTCGGGCAAGACGACGCTCGCCCTCCACGCGGTGGCCGAGGCGCAGAAGGCGGGCGGCATCGGGGCATTCGTCGACGCGGAGCACGCGCTCGACGTCTCCTACGCGAAGAAGATCGGCGTCGACATCGAGCAGTTGCTCGTCTCCCAGCCGGACACCGGGGAGCAGGCCCTGGAGATCGCCGAGGTCCTCGTGCGGAGCAACGCGGTGGACGTGGTGGTGGTCGACTCGGTGGCCGCCCTCGTCCCCCGGGCGGAGATCGAAGGAGAGATGGGCGACAGCCACGTGGGTCTGCAGGCCCGCCTGATGAGCCAGGCGCTCCGCAAGCTCACCTCCACGATCGCGAAGTCGCGCACCCTGGTGATCTTCATCAACCAGATCCGGATGAAGATCGGGGTGATGTTCGGCAACCCCGAGACGACCACCGGCGGCAATGCCCTCAAATTCTACTCGTCGGTGCGCCTCGACGTGCGGCGCGTCGGAGCCATCAAGGAGGGCGACCAGAGCGTAGGGAACCGGACCCGGGTGACGGTGGTGAAGAACAAGGTGGCGCCCCCCTTCCGGAAGGCCGAGTTCGACATCCTCTACGCCGAGGGCATCAGCCACGTGGGCGACCTGCTCGACCTTGCGGTGGACAAGGGGTTGGTCGATAAGCGGGGGGCCTGGTACGTGTACGGGGAGACCCGCATCGGCCAGGGCCGCGAGAACGCGAAGGCGTTCCTCAGGGAGAACAAGGACCTCCTGGCGGAATTGGAGCAGAAGGTGCGCCAGGCCTTGGGCCTCCCGGGGGAGCCGGAAGCCGCACCCAAGGGGTGAGGGAGGGGCGATGGACCTCAACGGGATCCTCCAGGTCGCAGCCAACAACCGGGCGTCCGACATCCACTTCAAGGCGGGGCTGCCGCCCATCCTGCGGAGGGACAGCCAGCTGTTTCCGTACAAGGAAGCCGGCCGCCTCACCCCCGAGGTCCTGGCGCAGATCGCCCAGGGCATCATGTCTCCCATGCAGTTCGAGACGTTCCAGCAGAACCGGGAGATCGACCTGGGCTACGGCGTGGCGGGGCTCGGCCGCTTCCGCGTCAACGTGTTCCAGCAACGCGGCACCGTGGGCCTGGTCTTCCGCGTCATCCCCACCGAGATCCGCTCCATCCAGGACCTCGACCTTCCCAAGGTCGTGGAGGAGGTGGCGATGGAGCCCCGGGGCCTGATCCTCGTCACGGGGACGACGGGCTCGGGCAAGTCCACGACCCTGGCCTCGATGATCGACTTCATCAACCAGCGCAAGACCTGCCACGTGGTGACGATCGAGGACCCCATCGAGTTCCTCCACCGCGACAAGAAGTCGATCGTCAACCAGCGCGAGGTGGGCTTCGACACGCTGAGCTTCGCCGGGGCCCTCAAGAGCGCGCTGCGGCAGGACCCGGACGTGATCCTCGTGGGCGAGATGCGCGACTTCGAGACCATCGAGACGGCCCTGGTGGCGGCCGAGACGGGGCATCTCGTGCTCTCCACCCTGCACACCGTGGACGCCGCCGAGACCATCAACCGAATCATCTCCGTGTTCCCGCCGTACCAGCAGAAGCAGGTCCGGCTGCAGCTGGCCAGCATCATCAAGGGCATCATCTCCCAGCGCCTGGTCCCCCGAGCCGACGGCAAGGGGCGCGTGCCGGCCGTGGAGGTGATGGTGGCCACGGCCCGCATCCGCGAGTGCGTGGAGGTGCCGGAAAAGACCAAGGAGATCCGCACCGCGATCGCGGAGGGTTTCACCACCTACGGCATGCAGACCTTCGACCAGTCGCTCATGGGCTTGCTCAAACGCAACCTCGTGACCTACAAAGAGGCGTTGCGCCAGTCGAGCAACCCGGACGACTTCGCCCTGAAGGTGTCCGGCATCAGTTCCACCAGCGACGCCCGCTACGCCGGCGGCGAAGGCGGGACCTGAGCTCCCGCGAGAAACCTCCCAACGGGGAGGACCGCGGCTCCGCCCCGAAAGACGAGGTTTCGATGACCGGCAACGAGATCCGAAAACGGTTCCTGGACTACTTCGCCTCCCAGCAGCACCAGGTGGTGAGCAGCTCGGCCCTGGTTCCCCACAACGACCCGACGCTGCTCTTCACCAACGCCGGCATGGTGCAGTTCAAGGACGTCTTCACCGGACAGGAGCGCCGCCCCTACTCCCGGGCCACCACCTGCCAGAAGTGCCTTCGGGTTTCCGGGAAGCACAACGACCTCGAGAACGTGGGCCGGACCGCGCGCCACCACACGTTCTTCGAGATGCTGGGCAACTTCTCCTTCGGCGACTACTTCAAGCGCGACGCCATCCGCTTCGCGTGGGAGTTCCTCGCGGGAGACCTGGGGCTCCCGCAGGAACGCCTGTGGATCACGATCTACGAGAAGGACGACGAGGCGGCCGAACTGTGGCTGGCGGAGACGCCGGTGCCGGCCGAACGAATCGTGAAGTGCGGGGAGAAGGACAACTTCTGGGCCATGGGGGACACCGGGCCCTGCGGTCCGTGCAGCGAGATCCACTTCGACCACGGGCCCGGGATCTACCCGTGCCCCGATCCGGACAACTGCAGCCCGGCCTGTGACTGCGACCGGTTCCTCGAGCTCTGGAACCTCGTCTTCATGCAGTTCGAACGCTCCTCGGACGGCACCATGCGTCCCCTCCCCAAGCCGAGCATCGACACCGGCGCCGGGCTCGAACGCATCACGGCGGTGCTCCAGGGCGTCCACAGCAACTTCGAGTCGGATCTCTTCCGCCCCCTGATCGACTTCACCGCCGACCTGGCGGGCGTGCGCTACGGAGGTGACCCGGAGAGCGACGTGAGCCTGCGGGTCGTGGCCGACCACGTGCGCGCCGCCGCCTTCCTCATCGCCGACGGGGTGCTCCCCTCCAACGAGGGGAGGGGCTACGTGCTTCGCCGCGTGATGCGTCGGGCCATGCGCCACGGCTGGCTCCTGGGGTTCCGCGAGCCCTTCTTCCACAAGGTCGCCGGGGTCGTGGTCGACCTCATGGTGGGCAGCTACCCCGAACTGGCGGACAAGCGCTCCTACCTGGCCAAGGTCATCCTCCACGAGGAGGAGCGGTTTTCCCGAACCCTGGAGCGGGGCCTGCAACTCCTGGAGGAGGCGGTGGACTCGCTCCCGACCTCCGGGGACCGGGTGCTCCCCGGCTCCGTCGTCTTCCGCCTCTACGACACCTTCGGGTTCCCGGTCGACCTCACCGCCGACATCGTGCGGGACCAGGGCATCCGCCTCGACGAGGCGGGCTTCGAGGCCGAGATGGAGGCCCAGCGCGACAAGGCCCGCAAGGCGTGGAAGGGCTCGGGCGACGAGGCGGTCGCCTCGGTCTACCGACAACTGCACGAGGCCGGCGTCTCGTCGCGCTTTGCCGGCTACGAGACCCTGGAGACGAACAGCCGGGTGCTCGCGCTGCTGGTGGACGGCCGGCGCGCCGCGGAGGCCCGCGAGGGAGAAGCGGTGGAGGTCGTCCTGGCCGAGACGCCCTTCTACGGCGAGAGCGGCGGGCAGGTGGGCGACACGGGGAGCATCTCGGGCGCGGGGTTCCATGTCCACGTGGACACCGCGGCGAAGCCCCTCGCCGATCTCGTGGTGGCGCGGGGCCGGGTCGCCCGGGGCACGCTCCGCGACGGGGACGAGGCCTTCGCCCGCGTGGAGTCCGGCGAACGCTTCGCCACCGCCCAGAACCACTCCGCGACCCACCTGCTGCAGGCCGCCCTGCGCGACGTGCTGGGGGACCACGTGAAGCAGGCCGGCTCCCTGGTAGGCCCCGACCGGCTCCGGTTCGACTTCACCCACTTCGCCCCGATGACGCGGGCGGAGATCCGTGAGGTCGAGCGCCGGGTCAACGCCTGGGTGCAGGAGAACCACCCGGTGGGCGTGACGGAGGAGGCATTCGATCAGGCGGTGGGCGGCGGAGTCACCGCGTTGTTCGGCGAGAAGTACGGCGACCGGGTCCGGGTCGTCCGCATGGGCGACGTCTCCGCCGAACTGTGCGGAGGAACCCACGCGGGCCACACCGGAGACGTCGGCCTGTTCAAGATCCTCTCCGAGACGGGCGTGGCCGCGGGAGTGCGCCGCATCGAGGGCGCGACCGGGGACCGGGCCGTCGCTCACGTGAATGCGCTGGAGGACCGGCTCCTCGAGGTGGCGGAGATGACCAGGGGCACCGCCGAGGACGCCCCCGACCGGGTTCGGCGCGTCCTGGACCGCGTCCGAGACCTCGAGCGCGAGATCACCTCCCTTCGGGGCCAGATGGCCGGCGGCTCGGCCCGGGACATCCTGGGCACGGCCCGGGAGGTGAAGGGGGTCAAGGTGCTGGCGACCCGGGTCCCCGCCCAGGACCCCAAGGCCTTGCGGGAGTTCGCCGACGGCCTGCGCGACCGCATGGGTTCCGGCGTGCTCGCCCTCGGGGCCGAGGCCGACGGCAGAGCCCTCATCCTGGTGGCGGTGACCCGGGACCTCACCGAGCGGGTCCGCGCGGGAGACCTGATCCGCCCCCTGGCCGAAGCGGTCGGCGGAAAGGGAGGCGGCCGGCCCGACCTGGCCCAGGCCGGAGGCCCCGACCCGTCGAAGCTGGATACCGCCCTGGAGTCCTTCCACGAAGCGGTCGCGGCACTCCTTTGACGGCCGGGAGGATTCCGCTACGCTGAGGGGCGTCCGCTGGCCGCTTCCGCGGCCGGGTTGCACGATCGCCCCTTCCGGGAGACCGTGTGGCCGTGTCCCACGGACCCATTCGAGGAGGACGACATGCTCGACTTCTTTCGGAAAGCCGCGCTGGCCGGCATCGGAGCCCTGACCCTCACCGAGGAACGGGCGCGCAAGATCGTCGAGGAACTGGTGGAGCAGGGCCGGGTCAGCCGCGAGGAGGGAGAGCGGCTGCTGAAGGAGATGATGACCAAGGCGGACGCCTCGCGGGGCGAGTGGGAGGGTAAGATCCGCGAGATGGTCCAGGACGCGTTCCGAAAGATGGACCTGGTGCCGCGCAAGGACCTCCAGGTCGCCGAGGAGCAGCTCCGACTCCTGGAGCGACGGGTCGCCGAGTTGGAGCGCCGGGAACGCGACATCGAAGAGCAGATGCCCTCGAGGGAATGACGGGAGGAGCGGCCCATGGCCCGATGGATTCCAGTGCTTCTCGTCCTGGCGCTTCTCGGCTGTGCCGGCGGGCACGCCGGGCACGGCATGTCCCACGGCACCGGCGGGGACACCGTGGCGACCAACGTCCCGTTCCCCGTGTACCGCCTCGCCGAGGGCAAGACGCTCGCCGAGGCCCAGAAGAAGCCCATGATCGTGGACTTCTACGCGCCCGAGGGGTGCAGCCGCTGCGATCGCCTGGCGAAGTACGTGTACAGCAAGCCGGAGATCGCTCAGCACCTGCGGGACGAGTTCGTGGTGGTGCGCATCGACCTGACCCAGAACCTCACGAAGGAGGAGATCGAGCTCGGCCGTCGTTACGACTACGACTACGACTGCCTCCTCGTGTTCTGCGACTCCAAGGGCGAGGTGATCGAGGACCTCTCGGGCAAGCGCATGTGCTTCGCCGACTTCATCGAGCCCCAATGGTTCATCGGCTACCTGGATCGCGCCAAGGAGGTGAACGCGGCCCGCATGAAGTGAGCCGTCCGAC
>CAZGRT010000057.1:0-3684 GCA_964528225.1 uncultured Thermodesulfobacteriota bacterium
AAAAAGAATGGGGCTCCCTTCGTGATCACAGTTGCTTCCCAGAAGATCGCGAACCCGCACCAGAGGAGGCTAAACGGGATAAGAAATGCATCCGACCCTCGGAGCATCACCCCCTGCCTTGGTCTCCCGGACCACAGGAGTCGCTCGCCGGAGGCAATCTCCTTCGAAATGACCAGAGAGGACGTCGTGTCCATTCTTGGTTTCGTCCTTCCTTCAAGCCAACGTGCGCCATGTGCGGCTAGTCCGCACCATGGCGTTGTTATAGCGCCGCCCCTGGATCTATTCACTAATGGCGCTTCGCCTGCCACTTCATGATACGAGATGCTTTGACAATAGCAATTTCAAGACATGCTCCAAGACAATAAAGAAGCACCAAGGGCGGCAGTCCCAGGAATATATACGCTTCTGCCCACCCGATCCCATCAAGTATTTCAGTCAATCCAGCGGCCTGCAGAAAGGCCATCTGGAGCACTATAGGGGCCTGGAGCAGTACGAATCCTCCCTTGGGGTCGCCATTGTGCGAAGCTGCTGACCACAGGCAGAAAGCCGACAGCAGTACATATGCTACTGACAGGCTAACGCCAACGAAGCTAATCCTAATTCTATTCATTTCTTCTTGCTATAACAGGTATTACCTAGACTGCGGGGCAACACCGGATTTCGGGTGTTACCCCGCGCTCGGGGTAACACGGTTATCGTAGACGTCCGCGATAACCATTACCGTCGAAGGCGCTGCCGGGGCTCCCCCTGTCGCCTGGATCTCGCCCGATGGGTTTCTCGGCGGGGTCGGGACGCTCCAAGGATTCCGAACGCATCGGCGGCTCTGGGACATCCGGGGGACGACGGGACGGGGCGCGCGTGCGGCACGGTGCCCCTTTCCGACGGACGTCAGCGAATCGTCTCCACCCGCGCCGGCAGCCCGAGCCGTGGGGAGGTCGCCGACGCCCTCATCTCTCTTTCCCCTTCGAGCCGTTACGCCTTCTTCGGCCCTCCGGGCCGCTTCTCCTCACCCTCGGGGGCCTCGGGGGAGACCTGGCCGAGGTAGCCGGGCAGTTCGACGCCGGCCATGGCCGCGACCTCGTGGAGGGGAGGCAGGCTCTTGATGAGGGAGGAGACGAACTGGGCCGTGGAGGAGCGGCCGTCGGGCGACGAGCCGGTGTCCCACACGGTGATCTTGTCGATCTTGAGGTTCTGGATGGCCTCCACCTGCCGGGCGACGATCTGCTCGATCTTCTCCACCATGAGCAGCGTGGCGGCGGCCTTGGCGTCGCCGGCGCACGAGTCCACCAGACGCGAGTAGCCCTCGGCCTTGGAGTCGAGCACCTGGCGGATGCCCTTGGCCTCGGCCTCGTACTTCATGAGCACGGCGTCGGCGTGGCCCTTCGCCTCGCGCCGGATGCGCTCGGCCTCGGCCTCGGCGGCGATCTCCACCTTGCGCTTGTCGATCTCCTGGCGGACCACCTCCTCGGCGTTGAGGCGCTCCTGCTCGGCCCGGTACTGGGCCTTCTGGATCTCCACCTGGGCCTCGCGCTTGGCCACCTCGCCCCGCTGCTGCGCCTCGGCCTGCTTCACGGCGAGCTCGGCGTTGTAGTCGGCGATGTTGGCCTTGGAGAGGTTCTCGCCCTGGACGGCCTCCGCCTCCTGGCCCTGGACGAAGACGCGCCGGTCCGCCTCGGCCTTCTTCTTCCCCTTCTCGGACTGGGCCACGTTCTCGGCGACCCGGATCTCCTTCTCCCGGTTGGCCTCGGCCTCGCCGATGGTGGCCGCAGTCTCCTGCTGCTGGACGAAGACGCGCCGGTCCGCCTCGGCCTTCTTCTTGCCCTTCTCCGACTCGGCCACGTTCTCGGCGACCCGGATCTCCTTGACCCGCACCGCCTCGGCCTCGCCGATGGCGCCGAGCTTCTCCTGCTCCGCCACGTCCACCCGGGCCTTGTTCACGGCCTCGGCCGCGGCCCGCTTGCCGATGCTCGCGATGTAGTCCGACTCGTCGGTGATGTCGGTGATGTTCACGTTGATGAGGTAGAGCCCGACCTTGTTCAGCTCGGGCTCCACGTTCTTGCGGATCGACTCGAGGAAGCTCTCCCGGTCCTGGTTGATCTGCTCGATGGTCAGCGACGCCACCGTGAGGCGCAGCTGGCCGAAGATGATCTCCCGGGCCATCTCCTCGATCTCGCGGTTGCCGAGCCCCAGCAGGCGCTCGGCCGCGTTCTGCATGATGCCGGGCTGGGTGCTGATGCCCACCGTGAAGGTGCTCGGCACGTTGATCCGGATGTTCTGCATGGAGAGCGCGTTCTGGAGCGGGATGCTGATCGTGATGGGGGTGAGGCTCAGGAACGCGTAGTCCTGGATCAGCGGCCAAACGAGCTTGCCGCCCCCGTGCATCACCTGGGCGGAGCGGCCCTGCCCGACCTTGCCGTAGATGACGAGGAGCCGGTCCGACGGGCAGCGCTTGTAGCGCGACGCCAGGTACAGGGCCGTGCCCATGACGAGCACGAGCAGGGCCGCTACGGCGATCACCCAGAGCGTCATGCCTCCACCTCCTGCCAGGAACATCGTTGCCTCCTATGCCTTCTCCACGACCAGCACGCCGCCGCCGAGCACCCTCGTCACCCGCACCCGCTGCCCGGTCGGCAGTTCCGCCTCGCCCTCGGAGACGGCCTCGAAGGTGTGGAGGTGCTCCTGGACCGTCACGTTGACCTTGCCGGTGCCCCCGGCGGGGATGCGCAGGTACACGACCCCCTCCTGCCCCACGGCGTTCTGCAGGTCGAGGGTGCCGCTGGACTGGAGCCGGCTCATGGCCTGGAAAATCTTCGCGATGAGCCACGAGCTCCCGAGGCCGGCGAGGATGGCGCCGGCCACGGCCAGGCCCTCGGCCACCCGGCTCTCGCGCAGCAGCGCGAGGCCGACGATGCCGAACATCATCAGGAAGGCGGTGAGACCCTGGAGGGAGAGGAGCTTGAACGCCGCGTCGCTGTCCGGCCCGTGACCCACGACCCCGTCGGCGTCGAGGTCGAGGTCGGCGTCCGCGCCGCCCCCGAACAGGAACAGCACCATGCGGATCAGGAAGAGGACGCCCCCCACGACCGCGCAGGTCAGGAAGACCTTCTCGAGCCACGTCATCGCCTGGAAGGCTTCGGCCATGGGTCCCCTCCCGTCGCGGCGGCCCCGTTGGTGGGGCGCCCGCTCCTTGTAACAGGAGGAACTTGTCGGGTCAATCGCGGCCCGGCATGAGTCGCCCGGCCGGGTGCTCAGAAGAGCAGGGCGGGCACCGAGGTGACGATGGAGGGGAAGGCGATGAGGGAGAGGGTGCCGAGGACCAGGGCGGCGAGGAAGGGCGCGATGCCCCGGAAGATCGTCTGCAGCGGGATGTCACGGGCGATGCCGTTCACCACGTAGACGTTGATCCCCACGGGGGGCGTGATGACGCCCATCTGGGTGACCAGCACGATGATGACGCCGAACCAGAGCGGGTCGTACCCGAGGTCGACGACGATCGGGTAGAAGATGGGGATGGTGAGCATCACCAGGGCCAGGGCATCGATGAAGCACCCCCCGAGCAGGTAGATGCCGACGATCAGCGTCATGATCGCCCACGCCGGCAGGTCGAGGCCCCCCACCCAGTTCGCCGTCTCGAAGGGGATGCGGGTGACGGCCAGGAAGTGGCCGAAGACCGTGGCCCCGGCG
>CAZGRT010000058.1:0-5509 GCA_964528225.1 uncultured Thermodesulfobacteriota bacterium
CAGCCCCCGGTCGGGCCCGAGCACGAAGACCGCCGTGGCGAGGGCGTCGGCGTCGATCGCCCGCGGCGCCCAGATCGTGACGCTGCGGCATCCCCGCGCCGGACGGCCCGTCCGCGGGTCGATGACGTGGTGGTAGCGCTCGCCCTCCCACTCGTAGGCCCGTTCGTAGTCTCCCGAGGTCACGAGGGCTCCCTCCCTCGGCGCGACCACCCGCAGGAAGGGTTCCGGCCCCCGGGGGTGCTGGATTCCGACCTTCCACGGCGCGTCGCCCTTGGAGCCGGCGACGAAGAGGTCTCCCCCCGCGTTGACGATGAAGTCGCCCGCACCCCGCGACCGGAGCGCCTCGGCGGCCTTGTCCAGGGCGTACCCCTTGGCGATGCCGCCGAGGTCGAGCTCGGTTCCCCCCAGGTCGAGGGCTCCCGCGGCGGGGTCCCACCGGACCCGCTGCCACCCCACCCGCGCCAGGGCCTCCCTCACCTGCGCGGGCGACGGAGGCGGGTGGGGGCCCTCCCAGACCGCCCAGAGGTCGAGGAGGGGAGCGACGGTGGGGTCGAAGGCACCCGAGGTCCCCCGGGCCCACTCCAGGGAGGCCTCGACGACCTCGGCGGTCGCCGGGAGGGGCGTGCCCCCGCCCGCTTCGTTGAGGGTGGTGAGGGGCGTGCCCGGAATCCGGGCCATCTCCCGGTCCACGGCCTCCAGCGCGGCGAACGCGGCGTCGAGCGCCTCGTCGGACCGGGTCTCGGAGAGGCCCCACACCGTGACCGTGACCAGGGTGTCCATCAGGAAGCGCCCCTCGCTTCTCGGGGGGGGCGCGGGGCGGCGGGCCGCGTAGAGAAGGAGGAGGCCGAGCGCCACCAGTGGCAGCGCCCAGCGGGCGAAGCGAGACATCAGGGGGGTACCGCGTCGGCCACGAGGTCGTACTCGGAGCAGTCCACGATTCGCGCGGGGACGAGGGCGCCGAGTTCGACGACTCCGTCCGCCGGGTAGCCGAGGAGGCGGGTGTACCCGTCCACCTCGGGAGCCTGCCCGTAGGTCCGCCCCACGGTGAACCCGTCCTCGTCGACCCCGTCGACGAGGACGTCCAGGGTCCGCCCGACGAACCCGCGGTTCCGCTCTGCGCTCGCCTCCGCCTGGACCGCGAGGAGGTGGTCGAGGCGCGTTCTGGCCGTCCGGGCCGGCACCCGCGGCCGCAGGCGCTCCGCGGGCGTTCCCTCCTCCGCGGAGTACAGGAAGGCGCCGAGGTGGTGGAAGCGCATGCGCCGCACGAACTCCACCAGGGCCTCGAACTCGGCGTCGGTCTCCCCCGGGAAACCCACGATCGCGGTGGTCCGCAGGACGAGGCCCGGCACCGCCGCCCGGAGCCCCTCGAGCACGGCCTCGACCTCCCCGGCGGAGCCGCGACGCCCCATGGCCCGGAGGATGCGCGGGTGGATGTGCTGGATCGGGAGGTCCAGGTACGGGAGCACCTTGCCCCCGGAGGCCAGCCGCTCCACCACTCCCGGCGGGAAGGCCGCGGGATAGCCGTAGAGGAGCCGGATCCAGCGAACTCCGTCCACGGCCTCCAGGTCCCGCAACAGGCGGGCGAGGGCTTCGGGTTCGCCCCGGTCCGTACCGTAGGAGGTCACGTCCTGGGCGACCACGTTGAGCTCCACCACCCCTTGGGATGCCAGGGCCTGGGCCTCCGCCACGAGCCGCTCCCGGGGAAGGGACCGGAAGGGGCCCCGGATGGCCGGGATCGTGCAGTAGGTGCAGCGGTTGGAGCACCCTTCGGCGACCTTTAGGTAGGCGCTGTGGGGAGACTGGGTCAGCACCCGCTGCGGCAGGCCGGCCGACGCGCCGGGACCGGCAACCCCGCCCAGGACCGCGGGGATGCGGGCCACGTCCTCCGGGGTGAAGAAGTGGTCCACCTCGGGCAACTCCGCGGCCAGGCCCGGGTAGCGCTTGGGCAGGCACCCCGCCACCACCAGGGTGCGGCAGGCACCGGTCTCCTTCAGGCGGGCGGCCTCGAGGATCTCGTCGATGCTCTCCTCCACCGCCTCGCGCAGGAAGCCGCAGGTGTTGACGACCAGCACCTCGGCCTGGGCGACGTCCTCCACCAGCTCGAAGCCGTGGGCCTGCAGGCCGCCGAGGAGGTGCTCCGCGTCCACCCGGTTCTTCGCGCAGCCGAGGCTGACGAGCCCCACGCGCTTCACCGACCGCCCCCCTCCCCGGCCCCCATGTCCAATACCTGCGCGCCCTCGGGAGGCCGGAATGCGAAGGTCTCCTCCGGCACGCCCTCGTTTCGCCTCACGTCCTTGAGCTCGACCCGGGTCCGGTTGCCCAGGGAGTCCTCCGTGGTGACGGCTGCCACGTCGCCCAGCGATTCTCCCACCTCCACGAGCACCCGCAGCAGGTCGGGCCGGGGCTCCCGGGGCGTGAGGACGAGGCAGCGCTCCCCGCAGGACGAGACCTCGAAAGCCTTCTCCACGCCCTCGAAACCGCTCAGGAGGTCGAGGGCCAGGCGGCTCGACGCCGGCAGCCCCTCCAGGTCCTGGCGGAGCACGGTGCGGTCGCGGACCTGGTGGATCCAGAGGGTCTTCCCGTCGCTGACGATGAGCTGCGGGTCGTCGCCGTCGTAGGACCACCGCATCCGCCCCCCCTTACGGAAGGCGACGGTCCCCTCGAGGACCCGGTCCATCCCGGCGGCCGCCAGGTGCGACTCCTGGACGAAGCGGGCCTGCAGGTCCCGGGTGGCCTCGTAGCTTCGCCGGATCTCCCGCAGGATCTCCGAGGGCTCGGCGGCCCACACGGGGGGCACGGCGGCCGCGAGGGCCAGGGCCACCAGGACCGTCGCCGGCCGGCGCGCGGCGGCGGGTCTTCGTTTCGCGATCATGGTCTCGTCGATCCTCGCAGGAGGGGGGACCCGCGGCACGGGCGCGTTCAGAGCCTCTGGACGAGCACCTCTCGGGGCTTGGCTCCGCGGGAGGGGCCGACCACCCCTTCCTGCTCCATGCGCTCGACCATGCGGGCTGCCCGGTTGTATCCGATCTTGAGCTTGCGCTGCACCATGGAGACCGAGGCCTGCCGGGTCTCCGCCACAATCCGCACGGCCTGGTCGTAGAGTTCGTCGAACTCGGGGTCGTTCTCGAAGTCGTCCGCCTCGGGTTCCTCCAGGATCGCCTCGTTGTACTCGGGCATCCCCTGCTGGCGCAGGAACTGGACGAGCCGCGCGATCTCCTCCTCGGAGACGAACGACCCGTGCACGCGCTCCAGACGGGCCCGGTCCGGCGGCAGGAAGAGCATGTCGCCCCCGCCGAGAAGCGCCTCCGCCCCCATGGAATCGAGGATCGTGCGGGAGTCGACCCGGGAGGCCACCTGGAAGGCGATCCGCGCCGGGAAGTTGGCCTTGATCAGCCCCGTGATCACGTCCACGGACGGGCGCTGGGTGGCCACGATCAGGTGGATGCCCGCGGCCCGGGCCATCTGGGCGAGCCGGGCGATGGACTCCTCCACGTCCTTGGAGGCCACCATCATGAGGTCCGCCAGTTCGTCGATGACCACGACGATGTGGGGGAACCGCTCGACGTTCTCCTCCTCCGCCGGCGGCCGTCCGCCCAGGTCCTTGACGCGCTTGTCGACCTTCTTGTTGTAGTTGGCGAGGTTTCGTACGCCCTCCTCGGCCATGAGGCGGTAGCGTCGCTCCATCTCCTGCACCGCCCAGCGCAGGGCCACCGCGGCCTTCTTGGCCTCGGTCACCACGGGCAGGAGCAGGTGGGGGATGTCGTTGTACACCGACAACTCGAGCATCTTGGGGTCCACGATGAGCAGCCGCACGTCCCGCGGCGGCGACCGGTAGAG
Organism: uncultured Thermodesulfobacteriota bacterium; assembly: GCA_964528225.1. Classification (GTDB taxonomy): domain Bacteria; phylum Desulfobacterota; class Deferrisomatia; order Deferrisomatales; family JACRMM01; genus CAZGRT01. The sequence continues at coordinate 3,838 of CAZGRT010000058.1, forward strand.
CAGGCTCGCCAGCATGGCGTGCACCGCCACGCTCTTGCCCGAGCCGGTCGCCCCGGCCACCAGGAGGTGCGGCATCCGGGCGAGGTCGGTCACGTAGGGTTTGCCGGCGCTGTCCCGCCCCAGCGCCAGGGCCAGCGGCGATTTGGACTCCTTGTAGTCCGGCGAACCCAGGATGTCGCGAAGCGCCACGGCCTCCCGCACGGTGTTTGGGATCTCGATGCCCACCGCATCCTTGCCCGGGATGGGGGCGATGATGCGGATCGAGAAGGCCTTGAGCGCCATGGCCAGGTCGTCCGCCAGGGAGGCGATCCGGGCGATCTTGACGCCGGCGGCGGGTTTGAACTCGAACATGGTGATGACCGGGCCGGGTTGCACCGTCTCGACCCGCCCTTCGACGCCGAAGTCCAGGAGCTTCTTCTCCAGATGGCGCGAACGCTCCAGGAGGCTGGCCTGGTCGGGCCCCGAGTCGTTTGGCCGCCCCGGGTCGAGGAGGTCCAGCGACGGAAGCCGGAAGCCGTCCCCCCCCGCCAGCGGGAGTGCCTCCTGCACGGGCGTCTTGGGCCGCTCCAGGATCCGGATGCTCTCCTGCTTCACGATCTTCGGCGCGGGAGCGGCGGCTTCGGGGACGCTCGGCTCCCCCCGCCGGCGGGCCCGGCGCTTGTTGCGCTGTTCGCGCCGGATGATCCAGGCCGCCTCCCCCCTCCGATACACCCCGAGCAGCCCCAGCCGGAGGCGGTCCCAGAAGGAGTAGAGGGAGAAGTTCACCGTGAACATCGCCGACGCCAGCAGCGTCGAACCGAGGAGCAGGGCCGCCCCGGGGACGTTCAGGTAGCGGGCCAGGCCCCGTGCGAGGAGGTGGCCTGCCGCCCCCCCGGCCGACATCCGCAACCGGTCGAAGTACGCGTCGCCCCACACCAGGCTGAGCAGGCCCGCCGAGGCCAGCACCAGCGCCGCGTACCCGAAGCTCACCCAGCCGGGGTGGACGATGGGCCGCAGGATCACGTACCGGGCCGCGCACACCCCCAGCGCCACGGGGACCAGGCAGGCCGCCCACCCCAGGGCCTGGAACAGCAGGTCCGCGGCGTAGGCGCCGACCACGCCCCCCAGGTTCGCAGGCGTCGGGGCGCCGCCGGCCGTGTTGAACGACGGGTCGGAGGTCCGGTAGGAGGCCAGGGCGAGGGCCAGGAAGACGCAGGTGCACACGAGCACCAGGCCCACGAGTTCGGCGCGCACGCGGGGTCCCAGGCGGGTCCACAGCCCCGCCGCCAGACGACGCCCCTTCTTCGCGGTGTCTCCCGGCTTGCTCTTCGCCACGGCCTCCCTACGAGGAGAACACGAGATAGCCCGCCCCCATCGCCCAGCAATACACGGCGAACCAGCGGAAGCGGTTCTTCTTCAGGCACCCGAGGAGGAAGCGGATGGCCCACAGCCCCGACAGGAACGCGGCGAGGACTCCGGCCGCGTACGGGAGGAGGCTCCCGGCCTCCGCCATCCCGAGCGAGGGCAACTCCAGAACCAACGCCCCCAGCACCGCAGGCACCGAGATCAGGAAACTGAAGCGTGCCGCGTCCTCCCCGTCCACGCCGAGAAGCTTCCCGGCCGCGATGGTGGAGCCGGAGCGGCTGATCCCCGGGATGATGGACACGCCCTGCACCGTCCCGATCGCCAGGGC
>CAZGRT010000059.1:0-4187 GCA_964528225.1 uncultured Thermodesulfobacteriota bacterium
GTATCCGGAAGCTCTTCACCCAGGGCGTGAAGGAGGGGTGGCTGTGCCAGCAGGCCGCCGGGACCGCGCGCTTATCCCGGGTGACCCAGGCGTCGGACGCGACCCACGGCTACTCGGTGGACGCCGTGCAGTTGTCGGGGCCGGGGGTGTGGCACCGCCACACCCGGGGCGAGATCGACCTGTGCTTCGCCCACGCCGCCGGGGCCCGGTTCGACGGGAACTCCGAGGGCTGGGTCGTGCTCGGCCCGGGCACCGACCACGTGCCCGAGGTCACGGGCGGGACCATGGACATCCTGTACTTCCTGCCGGGCGGCGCCCTGGAGTGGAAGCGCTAGCTGCGACCGCCCCGGGCCGGGGGACGGAGGGGCGCCGGGGCCGCCGCCCTTGACGCCTCCTCCCCCGGTCCTAGACTTGGCCTTCTCTGTCCGGGGTCTTCCCACGGAGGACGCCATGGCGACGCGCAGCAAGGCCCATCCCGACCACTACCACACGAACCCGCAGCCCCCCCACGACGCCGAACTCCACCGCAAGGAGCACCAGCCGCCGCAGGGGCCGGAGCGCCCCGGCAGGCCGAGTCCCCACGCCGAGGGACAGGTCCGGGCCGGGGAGAAGGCGAGGCACGCGGTGGCGCTCCACTGCGTCCACTGCGACGGCCGCATCGCCGTGCTGGCCGACCAGCACGTTCCGGTCTGCCCCCACTGCGGAGGAAAGGTCTACCGCGCGGCGGTCTGAACCCGCGGGGCCCGCCCCCCGCCGCCTCCGGCCTCCCCGCCCTTCCCCGTCGCCAGCCGCCCCACCAGGTACGCGTCCAGCGCCAGGTGCACGATGTGGTGCGCCACGCAGAAGACCAGGGCGCCGCCGCGGTCGGGGAAGATCGCGGTCTGGATGAGCAGCGCGATGGGAAGCGTCTTCTGGGCCCCCAGGAACCACACGACCTGCCGGCGCCCGTCGCCGAGACGCGCCAGGCGGGCGCAGCCCACGGCCGCGGCGAAGAGCGCGCCGTGGAACGCGAGGGCCAGGACGGCGGAGAGGGCGGCCGCGACCGGGGCCTGCTGCAGGGCGGCCTGGGAACGGGAGACGGCGATCCACACCACCGTGAGCACAAGGCCCTGGCTCAGGCGCCCCGGCACGTCGCGGGGGATCCGGGCAAGCAGCGGGGACGCGCGGCGCAGCCCCATTCCCGCGAAGAGGGGCAGGACCACGAGCAGGCCCAGGCGCAGGGCGAGGCTCGACTTGTCGAAGGCCCCCGCCGCCGCGCCCGCGGAAACGCCCAGCAGCCACTCCAGGGAGATCGGGATCGTGGCGATGCCGAGCCAACTGGCCGCGATGGTGACGACGAGCGCGGTCGCGACGTTGCCGCCGGCGGCCCCGGCCATGACGACCCCGCTCGTGAGCGTGGTGGGCATGATGGCGATGAGGAGGAGCCCCACCCGGAGGTCGTTCCCGACGGGGAGCAGGCCCAGGCCCCACGCCAGCAGCGGGGCCACGACGAAGATCACCGCCAGGGCGACCGCCACCGTGCGCCCGTCGGCGAACCCCGCCCGGGCGCGGGAGAGGTCGAGCCCCAACCCCGAGAGCAGGAACATGGCGAACACGCAGACCTGAGCCCCCTGGTGGGCCCCCGCCCACCGCCCGGCCGCGGCCACCGCTCCGGTGCCCTCTCCGAGGGTGAGGGCGGCCACAGCCAGCAGCCCGAACGCGAACCAGTGGCGCCGGAGCAGCCTCACGCGCCGCCTCCCCCGTGGGGGCGATCACCCGACACTGCGATGCAGACCGAAACTGTCACATAAACACCGTTTGCAAATCATCTTCCCCGGATTCGCTCTCCGACCGCGAACGGAAGGGCTTTCCCCCCATCCGCCCTCGAGAAAGCCAGGATATCCTACCCGATCGCGCCGAAAAATCGTTTGTTCCTCGTTGACGGATGCTTTTGCATATTGTATACAAAATCCCCCTGCCGAGGAGGTCGTTTCGCACGTGCCGAAGATCCGCGTCAAGGCCCTGCCCCAGGAAGTCGCCGATTGGATCCGCGAGATGATCCGCAGGGGCTCCCTCAAGACCGGGGAGCGGCTCGTGGAGCAGAAGCTCTGCCAGGTCCTCGGCGTCAGCCGCACCCCCCTGCGGGAGGCGCTGCGGGCGCTCCACTCCGAGGGGCTCGTGGACCTGATCCCGCGGCGGGGAGCCTTCGTCTCCCAGCCGGGGATGGACGAGATCCGCGACATGTTCGAGGTCATGGGGCTGCTCGAGGGCGCCTGTGCACGCTGGGCGGCCGAGCGGATGACGGACTCGGAGTTGCGCAAGATCGAGCGGCTCCACGAGCAGTTGGAACGGCACTACCGCAACCGGGACGCCGAAGCGTACATCCGCACCAACCACGCCTATCACTCCCTGCTCCAGGAGTTGAGCGGGAACCGCACGATCCACACCGTGCTCAACGGCCTGCGGCAGAAGTTGCTGCTGCACCGGTTCCGGCAGCTCTACCAGCCGAACCGCTTCGACCGCTCCATCGAGGAGCACCGCAGGCTGCTGCGGGCGTTCCGCGACCGGGACGCGGACGCGGCCGAGCGCTGCATGCGCGAGCACCTGCACAACCAGTGCGAAGCCCTGGTGACCGTCTACGAAGAGGAGCCCGACTCCGGGGGAACGCCCGGACCGGGCTCCCGAGAGGCCGACCCGGTCATCCCCCACACGAGAGGAGAGAGAGCATGAAGCGAACGAGTCCCGGCGTCTTCCTGGCACTGTCCGCGGCGCTCCTGGCGGCAGCCGCGGCCCCCGCGTGGAGCGCCCCCCGGGAGCTCCGCATCTCCCACCAGTTCGCCGAGGGCGACGCGCGCCACGACCTCGCCGCGGCCTTCGCCAAGGCCGTGGAGGAGAAGACCCAAGGCGAGCTCACCTTCAAGATCTTCCCCTCCCAGGCCCTCTTCAAGTCGGCCGCCCAGTACGACGCCATGGCCAAGGGCGCACTGGACCTCTCGGTGTTCCCCCTGGCCTACGCCAGCGGGAAGGTGCCGGAGCTCGACATCACCCTCATGCCCTGCATCATCAGCAGCGTCGAGGAGGGCATGAGCTGGCGCAACAAGGAGATCGGCAAGCGGGTGGAGAAGATCTGCGAAGAGAAGGGCATGAAGATCCTCACCTGGCTCTGGTACGCCGGGGGCATCGGCAGCCGGGGCAAGGCCGTCGTCCTCCCCGACGACGCCAAGGGGCTGAAGCTGCGGGCGGCCGGCAAGATGTTCGAGTTCATGATGAACAAGGCGGGCGCGTCCATCACCAGCATGCCTTCCTCCGAGATCTACATGGCCCTGCAGACCAAGGTGCTCGACGCATGCCTCACCTCCGCCGAGTCCTTCGTGTCCTACCGCCTCTACGAGCAGCTCGAGTACCTGAACACCCCCGACAAGTACTCGATCTGGTACATGGCCGAGCCCATCGTCATCAGCACCAAGACCTGGGAGTCCCTTACCCCGGCGCAGCAGAAGACGGTCGAGGAAGTGGGGCTCTCCCTGGAGAAGAAGGCCACGGAGATCTCCGTGGAGGCGAACCTGTCGGTGAGCAAGGTCTTCCAGGAGAACAACGTGAAGACCCACGCCATGACGCTAGAGGAGTGGAAGGCGTGGGAGGCGATCGCCAAGGACACCGCTTGGAAGCAGTTCGCCGAGACGGTGCCCGGCGGCCAGGAGTTGCTGGATCTCGCCAAGAAGTAGGCCCGAACAGGAGCCCCGCCCCCCGCCGTTCCGAGGGGCGGGGCCGGCCTCCGGGCGCCGACCCCGAAGGGCCGTGACCCGACCCGAAGGAGGTGCCTCCCGATGACGGAGACCCGACAGCCCGCCCGCAACCCCCTGGTCCGCGCGATCGACTTCCTCAGCCTGATGTCCGGCTACGCGGCCGGGCTCGCGATCCTGCTCGCGACCCTGGTCATCATGGAGGCGGTGGTCGTGCGCTACGTCCTGCGGATGCCCACCATCTGGCAGGTGGAGTTCGCCGTGTACCTGCTCATCGGGGCGACCTTCGTGGGCGCCGCCTACGGCCTCCGGCACGACTCCCACATCAACATCGAGCTGATCACGACCCACCTGCCCCCGGGATTCAAGCGGTGGCTCGACCTCGTCACCTCGCTCCTGTCGCTGGCCTTCTGCGCCTACCTCGCGTGGAGGGGGGCGTACATGTGGTGGGAGGCGTACGAGGGC